>NZ_JBFUDZ010000009.1:0-140663 GCF_056404455.1 Mesorhizobium sp. P2_D1 | reverse complement strand
GTTCTCAAGTCAGCCGTAACCTTCAGCCTATGCTTTTTTGCCGCGGCGTGACGGCCGTGTCGATCTTCGCGAGGCCATAACTGACGTTGCCGCCGCCTGACGAATAGCTGGAGACGTTCACTATCGCTGCTTCGCTGACGCCGCTCTTGTAGTAGCCATTCCAAGGGGCACCGGGGCTGCTGTCGATCTCAACGGCAGACGTTGCGCTGGTGGTTTTTCTATGACTTCCGACGGCCACTCGGTTCCCCCAAGTCCCTCAAGCGAGAGGTTGCCACGTTCTTCAGGAAGTGATCGACRCMGATACTCTTGTTGTCGAAGCTGAACGGCAATGCGGCAACCTGGCCGTACGGGTTCGACATACCGAGATGGAACGACCGCGGTTCGCTGGTTTTGAGCGCGGTCTGGCAATTGCCGGTCTTTTTATTGCTAGCATCGGCGTCACGGCAACTGTGGTTCAGGCGTGGGCCGCCGTTGCTTCTTTGCCCTAGTCCGACCCGGTTGAGCGTTTCCCCTCTACATCGCCGCCATCACCGCCTCGATGCTCGCTAGCGCCGCCTGGCGCTATTGGCAGCGCGACATGATCGGCATGGCCGCTTGCCTGCTGATGGCCGCCCGGGGGGCCACATCCGTTTTCCGGTTAGGTCGAGTGAACCAGGCCTTCAATCTAAAATGAGCGACTGCTAACATGGCTACGACTTACGCCCTGCACGATCCAAATTCAGCAAGTCGGGACCATCGACGGTCGTCAATCCAGCGGCGGGAACGAAGTGCCTCAGTCACGAGCCAAGCACGACGAGCCAATCTGGGTACCACGTCTGCTCGACGTTGGGCTAAGACGCAAGCCAGATGATCTGGCACTTGTTAGCCCCGAGGGCAGCTTGAGCTGGCAAGAACTCGAGCACGCCAGCAAACGCTATTCCGCTGGCTTGCTGGCCTATGGGCTGAAGCCGGGCGATAGAATTGCGTCGCTCATGCCCAATAGCGCTGCGCTGATGATTCACTACCTGGGCTGCTTCAAATCGGGGATCGTGGCAGTACCCTTGAACTACAGATACACGCCTCCCGAGATCGATCATGGACTCAAGACGAGCGGCGCTCGGGCGCTATTGGCCCATGTTGACCGTCAGGAAGACATCGCTTCCAGTGTCGCGCGTGACTTGCCACTTGGGGTCATCAACTACGGCACCGAGCACGATCGCCATTCAAACTTCGCGACGCTCTTGGAGAGCCCGATCGCGACCGAAAATTCGCCTATGCCTGGGCCTTCTGATCCTGCGGTTATCTTTTTCACTTCGGGCAGTACCGGCCCGGCAAAGGGCGTAGCCCATAGTTTCGAAAGTTTGGGCAGTATGATTGCCAGCTTCGCACAGGGCTGCCAAACCGCGGCAGACGACATCGTTCTGCTGAGCGGATCCATGTCGCACATCGGAGCGCTCCTGGACGCTCTCATGGGACTCGCAGCCGGCGCTCGTGTCGTCGTCCCGCCAAGCTTCGATGGACCCGGGCTCCTGTCGATGCTGCGCGAGCATCGCCCAACCATACTCATCGCTTTGCCCTCGGTCCTCTTCGGGTTGGTTCGGGCGAAGAATGCCAGGCGCGAAGACTTTTCGTCATTCAGACTGCTCTGTGCCGGCGGCGATAAAGTGCCGCTCGAGCTGGCGCTCGAAGTTACTGCGCTCAGCGGCTTGTCCGTCAATGAGCTGTACGGCATGTCTGAAATTGGAGTTGCCACGATCAACCCTCCTGACGGGCTCAACAAAGCGGGTTCGATCGGGCGTCAGATTGTCGGCTACCAGATATCCATCCGCGACGATAACGGCAATGAACTGCCTCCCGGCGCTCAGSGGCGCCTTTGGATCAATTCGCCTTGCAACATGTTCGGCTATTGGGGTGATGCAGATGCAACGCGTGCCACCATCAGGGATGGCTGGCTGGACACCGGCGATGTGATGAAGATAGACGAGGACGGATACCTTTGGTTCTGCGGGCGGCGAAAACAGATCATCGTACACGATGGCTCGAACATCAGCCCGCAGGACGTCGAGGAAGCCCTTATGCGGCATCCCGCAGTGGCAATCGCCGGAGTTGTCGGGGTCCCTGACACCGTCCATGGCGAAAATGTCCACGCGTTCGTAACTTTCAAGCCAGGCGCCGCGCAGCCAGCCCCGCAGGAGCTTATCCATTTCGCTCGCGCCAGCGTTGGCTATAAGGCACCGGAGAGCGTTTTTTTGCTGGATGAGATGCCCCTCAGCGCCACGGATAAGGTTGATCGGGTGGTGTTGAAGAAGTTGGCGGAGCGCCTTCTGAAATCGGAAGCATCAACAGGGTAGGCACCAGAGGGGAGCTCGCTACTCCCTTCGGGGAGCCTGCTTGCGTTTGCGCTCGACTGGCGCGATGTTGGCCTTGGGGAAAGTGGAGGGGCAAAATGATCTCAAAATCTCGCGAGTACACAACGCCAGAAATATTAATTGCTAACACAGCTCTTATCCGATCGCTTTTTCTTATCTTAACGCACCGTGGTGTCTTGAACGATCAACTACTCGATGCGGTGTTCGCGATGACAAAGGAAGATATGAATCTCGGCGTGGGCGTGGATTCGCAGTTCACCAAGGGAGCTTGCGCCTTCGTGGACATGATGCGGGACAACATGAAGCCGAGCGCGCCCAGCCTGAAGACCAAGATGTAGGCGTGGTTCCGATCTACATCGCCGCGATCACCGCCTCGATGCTCGCTGGCGCCGCCCTGGTGAAAATCCGCTCAGCGCTTCTGTAGCCACTCCGAAAGCCCCACCACAGGTCGCTCCCGTGGCAGGTTTTTCAATCCGGGACTAATTCGGGCGGAGCTCACTCGCTAGTATCCACGGGGATAATAACCCCAAGCACTCCTGCGGTAGCATCGAACGCGCCAACGACCATGTCGCCAATAGCTACGGCAGACCCTTCTCCAACCTCTGCGGGGGTAGTAGCGGTAGTGGACCCGATCCACTTCTGCCGGCGCACCGTCGTTGTCGAAGGTCTCGGCCTCTGGCGCCTCGAGTTCATCGAGAATGCCGCTTCTGGCGCCTGGAACGCCGGCCACTGCGTCGATAGGCCGAACTGCGCTTGCAAATGCCGCTGCCCCTGCAATGCCAAACATTGCTGTCAAGAAGGATCGCCGATCCATACAAATCTCCCGCTCTCGCCTGCAGGAAGAGCAGGCATTTTCCATGCAACGCATCTAGTCAGGCGTAGTTCCCGATCACGCATTGCGGATCTTCGCGCTTCATAATCTAATCGTTTGCACGGGTAATTTTGTCGCGGTCAGCGCCCTTCGGCGTGATCTCCTCGATCCGTACCTTGTCGCCGATCTCCTTCGCCAGGGCCAAGGCCTTGTCTTTGTCCTTGGTGGTTAGCACCGTGCGCCAGTGCGGCTTCTCGAACACGCTGACCACATAGGTTGTTACAGGCCTATCACTGTGTACGAAGCAAGCCGGATCGCGCCTTAGTTGTGGTTGTCCAACAAGATGGCAAGCTTTCTGGCTGCGGCACTTTCGACAATCAGTTCCTCCAGCCACATATCGCCGACGCGCGATTTGTTGACGCCACGCCTGATTACACGGAGCGCTTCAGATATCGAAACTGCGGTGGTCTTGGCGTGATCATCAAGATACCGGCCGACTGCAATCACGGCATCTGCATCGACGTCGATGGGCAAATCTCGCATGACACCCTCCCGCTGGGCCGCTGGTGCCTCGCGAAGGAATGGCCGGCGCAGGGGATGCTTGGGGAAGCGAAGCCGCACCGGCCATCGCGATAGCGGGAAAGGCCCCCGCGCTGATAAATCTATATTGTTTTAGAAGTCTCGCAATTAAGACTGAAGTCCCTCGTTTACTGGCCCTAAAGACCGACCGTTGCGACCATGGCTTCTCGGCCGTAGGATAGTCGCGCGTGGGGAGTCGAAATGTCTGTTATTTGGGTAGGTGGAACAGCCATCGTCGTTTTGGCGTTCGTCGCGGTCGTGGCCGTGGATTACATGAGCAACCGACCGAAAACACACTGAAGCTGCTGCCGGATGCCGGCCGCTTTAATACGCAGCGCCGATCTCGGTATGCGGCGCAAAGAAACAGCGCGTGTCGCCCTTCCTGAAACGTCCCTGATCCAGGTTGAGAAATTCCGAGTGATAGATGCAGCGGTGATATTGCCAATCATGGCTATGTTGCACGCGACGAAGCGGGATGAACTCGCCAGTGGGAAGATAGATATAGCCGCCCGGCATTTCTCTGACTTGAGATTCCGGGATCGGTGCGCAGTCTGACCCTGCGCAGCAGTCGAAGCCAGTGACGGGATCCTTCTTCCCCGTATACCATTCGTGAGCCATGGCCTCAGTCGAAACGACGGCCAGGACCGGCACGAGAATCTTGACTGACCTGCGCATATGTCCCCGCGCGATCCAGCTTTGGCAGTCCGCGCCATCCAGACGCAAAAGAAATGGCCGGCGGGGTGCTTGGGGTTGTAAGCGAGCCGCACCGGCCATTGCGGGATTAGGTTTTCGGGTTGTCCCCGCACTGCCTAAGCTATAGGCATATTAGCGATAGCTCAACTGAGACTGAAGTCCTAACCCCTGCGTAGGAGACCGGTCCGGTCCCAAACCATTGAATGAAGGGCGCATCCTTGCCGGTGATGTCCTCGACCGTCTTCAATAGCGCTTCGTGGTGCGCTGGAGCGCCCGGCAATGGTCGCTGCCAGGCGATAGAAGCGGCTGGACGATGCTCTGGTGCAGCCGTTTCGCCTCCACCGGAAAGCGCTCGATTTCAGTCTCTGAAAGCTGCTTGTGAAGTATGGTCCTGGCCCGCCACCGTAAGGCAGCGGGCTTGATCGTTTGAACCATTCCGCAGTCTCAGCATTGAGGCTATATTGCGTGGCGGAGGCGAAGGGCGATGGATACGGTAACGTCTGCCATTATGGTGCTGTTGTCGTGCAGCCCCGATTTGATGCTATGCCGAGCGCCGGCCGCAAGGCCCATGATCTTTTCGACCACATCCCAATGCGAAGAAGCGCTGGCTGATCAGATATCGAGAGTTCCGCAAACTGGTCAAAAAACGGTCGGACGTTGCCAGGTGATCAGAGATGAGAATGATATCGCGAGATGGGGCGTCTCGCCGAATGGCGAGCTATTCTACGCCAGCGCCACAGACGTGATCGGGATAGTCGCTTCGACCGCAACCCCTGCCCCTGGAAAGAGCCGACCTGCCACAGTGCGCGTCACGCGTGGTAACGGTTCCGGGGCGGTGACAACGTCGTCGTATACCGTACTTAGCACCGGCTCAGAGTGAACCAGGGAAAAGCCCGCCACGTAAGGCGGAGCTCTCCGACACACAAGAAGTCACTGTGAGACATGGTCGACCAAGCGGGAACGGCGTATAATTCGCCAGCCGGCGAGCCCCAACCCCGCGCCGGTTAGGCCCGGTGGTCAAACCCCAGCCCCCCGCCCTTGGCCGCTGGGCCGCTAGTCGCCTCGCGAAGGAATGGCCGGTGCAGACGACGAGGGGTTGTAAGCGAGCACCGGCCATCGCGAGAAAGCCCCCGCTGGTGATAAGTCTATATTACATTAGCAATCACGCAATTGAGACTGAAGTCCTTGGCTTGCCGGCCCTAAAGACCCAAATCGTAATGAGCTAAGCGAGAGTTTCCAGTCGCGGTTGCTCAGCGCCTGCGGCAAGTGGCGGGCGTTCTTAGAGGACTAGGCTGCTATCAGGACGGCGATGCGATGCACCATCATCAAGGGCTTAGGAAGGTGCTCGGGATTGATGAGGAAAGCGACACCGACGGGGGCGCTTACGCCAAGGCTTCCGCGATCACACCATAGGCGTATGCATCTCGATTATATTAGCTTGTGCTTGTAGTACCTTTTCCGCCTGGGCCGGCGTCCTCCATCCCAACATCCTGCCCAACGGTGCGCCGGCGCAAAGTGAGGAAGCATGAGCAGCTTGGGCGTATGGGTCGTACTCGCTACGGCGACCATCGCGATCGTTTACCTGTTGTCATATGTTTCGATCAGAATGTAGGCCAGCAGCGGCCATCATCCTAAAGGTTGTATTCCGACAACTCTAGCGAGAGCGCTATGCTCACTTCTCGGCGTCGCTTCCCTCAAAGCGCCGCCGGTGAAGGCTCGGCGCCCTTTTTGGTTTGTTCAGTGTAAAAAAACAGGGCGCCGGGCTGGCCGCACCGGCCAGCGGCTACGCTTAGGGCTTGCCGAATTCACGCGACTGTAGGCTGGACGCAAAAAGAAATGGCCGGTGCGAGGGTGCTTAGGTTGTGAGCGCACCGGCCATTGCGGCATAGGCCTTTTTTGTAGCCTGTCCCCGTCGATGGCACCTAAGGGCGCACCTCACAGACCGCCAGATCCACCCCCAGCCMAGGTGACTATCTGGGAAAGACCGGCGATGTCGCCATAGATCATCGAACCTTTGACGAGAAAACATTTGTCACCCAGGACTTCGAAGAGGTGGTTTGACGCGGTGCAAACCGGCAGGTCCACCTTGCGGCCCTTGGCATCGGCATGGCCGATGCTGATCGCGAGGATAGCGATAGCAATGAGAGTCGTATTGCTCATATTTAGCCCCCCTAGAGCTAGCAGGCCCCTTGGGCAGCAAAACCGGATTGCCGCCCTTTGCCTTGCCATCAAGTGGAGCAGCGGGATAAGTCGCGCCATCCCTCGATTGGATGACGCGGGCTCATCTATATTAGCTAGCGCTGATTGACGTCGCTGACCGCGAGGTTGGACATAGGCCGACGCGAGCCTCGCCATCGTCCACGCTGGCGCATATTAGCAACAGGCTGTATTATGCCTGCTGGAACTCTTTGAGGGAGGTTCCGATGCGAATGGTGCTCGTCGTCATCGCCTTGGCTGTCGCCTTCGTCATTTGGGATAGGCTGGCGAATGTCGGCCGGTACACGGCTGCCGTTGAACGCAGTTTCCGGGAGGCAACCGCCGATCTACCAAGCGGTTATGGCACCGGGATCACATTTGACGACCTCGCGAAGCGCTGAACTGTACGAGGATGCCCGCCGTAAGTTTCACTCGCCGGCCAAAGCATCGCTGCCTTTCGGTGCGTCGGGGCCTGATGCAACGAGCACCTCCACATAGCCGGCGTAGATCATGTCACTTTCACGTTGGCGATCGAAAGGTTCGCCGCGCAACGTGACCTTTCCATTCCTTAGATCCGTCTCACCTATGATGCTGAAATGAGGTTGTTCCTTGCTCTGGCGGTGGTTTCGGCCTTGGCTGGCTGCGCGCCCCAGCCTGATGACTCCAAAACCTATACGCTGTACCGAAGCTCCGCTGCCGCCGAAATGCGTATCCATGTGGCCACGTTCGATGCGACCGAGGCGGAGGCATACAACAGAGAGAATTGTCAACTTGCGGCCAGTCTGTTTCGGGCGCAACCCGGTGTCGTTGTTCGGTATTGGTGCGAGAAAGGGCGATACAGAGGGTAGCTCGGCCTCCCACCTCGACCTACTTCCAATGCATGTGCCGGCTATCCCAATCGCTAATTTGATCGAATGGGCCCGTTCTACTAGCGTGCCAACATTGGCGCTCGTAGCTCAATCTAGGACAGAGCGGGACCTTCCCGGGCAGATGCAGGTTCGAGCCCTGCCGAGTGCACCAAACCCGTTCGCTGGTGGGGCTGCGGGCCGAGTGCCTTGTCAACAAGATCAGTGCCGCCAATGCCCTCCCCACCCGGCGTCAGAGCGTTGGTTAAAGTCATTCCATTCCATGGATGTCCTGCACGATGCCATGAACTCGCCCTTGGGCGCAGCTTCGGCCATGTTCGTTGGCTCGACCGCTACGGCGGCGACGGTTGAAGCAGCCGCCGCGGTTGAGAGCGGGCGGCCTTCGGCGGCGGCCCGAACAATGGTGTTCGGCATCGGATCTTCGCCAATTCAGTTTTAGTGTGAGGATCCAGCGCTTCCGCAAGGACAAGAATTCTGATATCACGGTTCTTATGGCAAAGCAAGAAACCGTGGTATCAAAGAAACGGCGGGGACCGGCGCCGACTGGAAAGGGCGTGCCAATCATGGTCCGCCTTCAACCGGACATGCTCGCGGGCGTCGATCAATTTGCTGCCGAGCATGATGTTTCGCGACCTGAGGCCGTCCGACTGATCATTCGTGACTGGTCGATCAGATACCAAGTACTGAAGGCCGAGTGAAACCCTGGACGACTTCCCGCGTGCCCTCGCAGCAGCCGGGGTCAAGTCAGATGGTGCGGGACGGTGCGCACGCAGATGGCCGCCGAATACTCGCGCTACGTGGCAGGGACCGGTGGCGACGAGCTTGCCGCCACCAAAGGCAATCTCGGTCACCAGATCACGCTGCGCGACCTCAGCGATAGCGTTACGGAGATATGCGCTCTGAGCTGGTGGACCGATATGGAAGCGGTAAAGGCCTATGCGGGCGAGCAACCCGAGCGGGCCCACTACTATCCCAAGGACGATCAGTACCTGATCAACAAGCCGGAATTCGTTGAGCATCACGTCGTCGTCTATGGCGACCTCCTGAGCCCCTAGGACCCTTACCAGGGTGTCCTGCCCAGTCAGGCTGGTCCTCTCTCCTCGCAGATATCTCACACGCTCGGGAGAGACTTTTTCTCACGACGGCGTTTGGCAAAATCAGCCAGATCCCGCCACATCGATGACAGCCTTGATCAGACCGGACTTCTGCTGTGCCCAGATCGCAATATCGCGTGGGCTGTCACGCAGGGTCGTACGATGCGTGACGAGTTCGTCGATCGGTATTTTTCCAGCGCGGATCGATGCCATGACGTGCAGAAAGTCGGCGCGCGTCGCGTTGCGACTGCCGATCAGCATCATTTCCCGCTTGTGGAACTCTGGGTCGGAGAAGGTTATGTCGTCCTGCACGACGCTGACCATCACCATGACGCCGCCATGGGCAACATAGGCGAAGGCAGACCGCATCGAACGGCTGTTTCCCGTTGCGTCGAAGACCACATCGAAACCTGTCCTGGCGGTTCGCTCTGCTATCGTCTCGACAATCGAACCCTTCGACCCGTCGATCACCAGAAAACCTTGCCTTGCGGCAAAAGCCAGCCGCTCGGCATCGACATCCATGACGGTCACGCACTGCCGCGCTATGCGGGCAAAAAGCGCGGTACCGAGGCCGATTGGCCCTGCGCCGATAACCAAGGTGCGGCTGCCCGGCCCGGCCATGGACCTGCGAACCGCGTGCGCACCGATGGCCAGGAACTCGACCGTAGCCGCCTCGACCAATGACAGACCGGTCGCTGGAATGAGGTTCTGCGCCGGTACGAGAATCTGCTCGCTCATGGCACCGTCACGGTGCACGCCAAGCACCTCGATCGCGAGGCAGCAGTTCGGCTTGCCCTGGCGGCAGGCGGGACAATTGCCGCAGGCAAGATAGGGGTTGACGACGACATGTTGCCCGACCGCCATGTCCACGGGCCCGTTGATTGCCCCAATTGTTCCCGAAACCTCATGACCCATGACGCGTGGGTAGGCGAGGTACGGATGCTTGCCCTGGAAGATGTGGTAATCGGTTCCGCAGATGCCGACGTGGGCGACGTTGACCAGCACCCAGCCTTCCGGCGGAGCGCCTGGCGCTGCCTGTTCCTCGAACGCCAGCCTGCCGGGCTCGGCGCATCGGACGATCTTGATGGTGGCGTCCATAAGTGTAATTCCACCCCTTCGCTAACGGCATAATTCCTGGAGTGCGGAAACAGGAAGTGGTCCGGCGGTGCAATCCACCGGACCACTGGTGGATCACTCGAAGTCCTTGACGTTCTGCAGCGTCACGAGACCGGCGCCGGTGTCCACATTGGCCTCGACGGCTTCCCCGCGGATCGCCTTGACGACCGTGTCTATGCCAAGCTCACCCATTTTTGCTGGAAATTGCGCAACGCTGGCATCTTCCGCGCCCGACTTGATCGCTTCGATCTCACCGCAGCAGGCGTCGAAGCCGACCAGGATGATCTTGTCGTTGGCGATGCCCGCATTGCTGATCGATTTGACGGCGCCCGGGATTGGCGGGCCGCAGGCCGAGTAGATCGCCTTGAGATCGGGATTGGCGGTCAGGATGTCTTCGGTCACCGACGTGCCAAGTTCGAGCGTGCAATTGGTTGCACCCTTGCCGACGACATCGATCTTGACGTCGCCGAGGCCCTCCATCATGCCGGTCACCCGGTCGTCGAGTGCTGGCACTCCGGGAACACCTTGCAGGATGCCGACCTTGTCGCCGCTCTTGAGCACGGTCTTGAGGTACTCTCCGGCGATCTTGCCGCCGTTGAGGTTGTTGGTCGAGACCAGCGCTGTCTGGCCTTTCCAGTCCGGGATGCTGTTGTCGACGAGAACCACCTTGATGCCGGCGGCGACCGCCTTGTCGAGCGCCGGCGCAACGGTCGGATCGACCGGAGTGATCGCCAGACCCTTGACGCCTTGCGTGATCATGGACTCGATCAGCGCGATCTGCCCTTCGATGTCGGTCGCCGCCTGGCCCTGGCCGGTGACCAGCTCGATCTCGGGATGGGCGGCGGCGTATTTCTTGGCTGCATCCTCCATGGTCGAGTAGAACGGCACCGGGAATTTCGTAATCAGGCCGATCTTGATCTTGTCGGCGGCCGAAGCCGGCATCGCAAACGCAACGGCGATCGCCAGCCCGGTGAACAGTTTTCGGTTCATTGGCATTCCATTCCTCCCTTGGATTGAGGCGTCTTCCGGCGGAAGTCGCTTCAGGCATTTGCGGACCGGAACAGTCCCCAAATTTCGAGCGAGTCAGGCCCCAACGATCATGGAGACCAGCTCCTGCTTGTTGTCCTTGGTCGGCACCAGTTCGCCGACCTTGCGGCCCTGGCGAAGCACCACGGCGCGGTCGGCAAGCTCAGTGACGTGTTCCATGTTGTGGGTGATCAGGATGACGGCGTTGCCCTGGTCACGCAGCGTCGCGACCAGGTTCAACACTTGCCGCGATTCACGCAGGCCAAGTGCGGCGGTCGGTTCGTCCAGGATCACAACCTTGCGGGCAAACACGGTCGACCGGGCCACGGCGATGGCTTGCCTTTGACCGCCCGACATCATGGCGACGACGGCGTCCAGCCTTGGCAACGTGACCTTCAGATTGGCGAGCAGAATGCGCGTTTCGGCATCCATCCTGCGCTGTTGGAGAAATCGCATGCCGCGAGGAAGCCATCGCGGCCCGGCCAACTCGCGGCCGGCAAAGAAGTTCTGTCCCGGCGTCAGATTGTCGAAAAGCGCCAGATCCTGATAGACGGTCTCGATGCCGGCGAAGCGCGCGTCCGCAGGGGAGCGTATCTGCGTTGGCGCACCGTCCAGAAGGATCGCGCCGGCATCGAGTTGGTGCACCCCGCTGATGCATTTGGTCAACGTCGACTTGCCAGCGCCGTTGTCGCCGAGAAGCCCGAGGATCTCGCCGCGTCGGACCTCGATGCTGACATCGTCCAGCGCCACGACTGAGCCGAAACGCTTGGTAGCGCCGCGCACCGCCAGGACGGGATGATCCGCGGAGGCTGAAGGATCGACGCTGGCCGCAACGGCGCTCATGACTGCCTCCCGGCCTGCATGACCCGCACGCGGCCTTCGAGATAGTTGCGCAGCACGTCGGCCTCGACCGCGATGACGATGACCACGCCGATGACGATGAGCTGGAAGAAGACGTTGACGTTGAGCAGGTTGAGCGCGTTGCGGATGACGCCGATCATGATGGCGCCAATCAAGGCATGGCCAAGATGTCCGCGGCCGCCGAGAAAACTGGCACCGCCTATGATCACCGCCGCGATCGTATCCAGTTCCAGCAGATTGCCGAACAAGGGCGAACCGGCATCGGTGCGGCCGGCAAGGATGACCGCACCGATGCCGGCGCACAGACCCGAGATCACATAGACCGAAACCAGGACCCAGGACACCGGAATGCCCATGCGCACGGCAGCGTCGGGCCGGCCGCCGACGGCATAAATCCAGCGCCCCCAGACCATCGTTTTGGCCATGACGAAAAGCACCGCGGCAACGCCCGCAACCACAAAAACCGATCCAGGCAGGCCCCAGACCGCCTCGCGGCCAAGCGCATCGATGGCATACGGCATTCCAGGGATGGCGCGCCCTTCGGCCAGCTGGAGCGCCAGCCCCTTGGCGATGCTTAATGTCGCCAGCGTGATGATGAAAGGATGCGGCAACCGGCCGAAGACGTAGAAGAGCCCGTTGATGGTGCCGACCGCCGCCCCGCAGCCAACCATCACCGCGATCACGACGAAGGCGGGAGCACCGGCATGAAAGCTGAGCGCGCCGACGACGGAAGCCAGTGCCAGGTTCGAGCCGACGGAGAGGTCGATCCCTCGTGTCAGAATGACCAGATGCTGGCCCATCGCCACCACCGAGATGACGGCGGTCTGGGCGAGGATGTTACTAAGGTTGCGTCCAGTCAGGAAATAGGGGGACAGAAAACTGAGAACGACGATCAGCAACACCAGGATGACGACCGGACCGGCGCTCAGCAGGGCCAGGCCAAGCGCGAGGCCGGGAACGGCTTCTTGCTTCTTGGGTGCTGGCAATGCCGCGTCGCCGACAGTGGTGCCGGTGTTTCGCGTTTCAGGCAAAGTTCCCTCCCCGCCGCGGCCCGTGCAAGCCGCGTCGTCAAAAACTCATGCTGTATTTTAGTTCCCTCTTATCGATAAAAAACAACCAGCATGACTTGGTCAAGTTGTTTTTTATGGATAAAGTTCATGGTAGAAAGGACAAGGTCTTGCTCAGAGGAAGATCCGATGCGAACCGACACTGTCTACAAGAAGGCTTTCAATCGCGTCGCCAGTATGCTGCGCGACGGACAATTGACCGGAGAGCTCCCTTCGGAAAATGAGCTTAGACGGAAAACGGGAGTCAGCCGCACGACTGTCCGAAAGGTCTTGGGAGAACTTGCCCATCGCGACCTTATCGCCGAGCGCAGCGGTGTCAGGACGGCAGGCCGTGCGGTCGAGGATAGCGATTACTATCCCGACGCCGAAACCACCTCACGGGCCAAGCACGTGGAACAGCAGTTCATGGAATGGATGCTGCGGGGTGACACCAGACCCGGTACCAGCATCAACGAACTCGAGCTTGCGCGTCAGTTCGGCGTCGCGACCAACGGAATTCGCGAGTTCCTGATCCGATTCAGCCGGTTTGGACTGCTCGAGAAGAGGCCGAATACGGGCTGGCTTTTCAAGGGCTTTACGGAAGATTTCGCACTTGAGTTGTTCGAGATCCGGGTGATGTTCGAGCTGCGCTCGGCGCATCTGTTTTCACGACAGCCCGACACGTCTCCCCTGTGGGAGAAGCTGGGCGCGCTGAAGAGCGCGCATACCGAACTGCTGAAGCAGATTGAAAGCCGCTTCCACGACTTCTCCAGTCTCGACAACCGGTTCCACCGGCTCATAAACGAGGCTTCGCCGAACCGCTTCATCGACGATTTCTACGATATCATCAGCTTCATTTTCCACTACCACTATCAGTGGAACAAGCATGACGAAAAACAGCGTAACCAGGCGGCGATCCTCGAGCATCTCGCCTATATCGATGCGCTCGAAAGCCGCGATTCCGGGCGGATTGAGCGGGTCTGCCGAGCCCATCTGGCTTCGGCAAGGGAAACATTGATGCGTTCGCTGATTGTATTCGATGGGATGGACACCAACGCCTGGCAAGACGTTCCGATCGCACAAGCGCTCTAGTTTATCCTGGTGCCGCTCTGGGCGTCGAACAGGTGCACCTTATGCACCATTATCTCCAACTTCACCTCTTGATCAGGTTTGAACAGTGGCTGTTCCCGGATTTCGGCAATCAGATCGACGCCATTCGCATTTAAGGTAAGTTCCTGGGCCTCGCCGGTCGGTTCCACCACCTGAACCGTTGCCTTTGCGTGGGTGCCGCCGACCGTGATGTGCTGCGGGCGAATCCCGTATACCACCCCTTCCCTGTCACTGATCCGAGCGCCATCGGCCAAGGGCAAGCGCAGGCCCTGCTCGGCGGCGAATGCGCCATTGTCGATTCGGCCCTTGATCAGGTTCATTTCCGGTGACCCGATAAAGCTCGCAACGAAAAGGTTGGCAGGGTTCTCGTAGAGCTCGGAAGGGGTACCGATCTGCTCAACCTGGCCTCGGTTCAGCACCACTATCCGGTCGGCAAGCGTCATCGCCTCGGTCTGGTCGTGCGTGACGTAGATGCTGGTGCGCCCGAGCCGTTGGTGCAGCTTCTTGATCTCGGCACGCATCTTGACGCGCAACTTTGMATCGAGATTGCTGAGCGGCTCGTCAAACAGGAAGGCTGCCGGGTCGCGCACGATCGCGCGGCCCATGGCGACCCGCTGGCGCTGGCCGCCAGACAGCTGGCGCGGCATACGACGCAGCAGATCCTGCAAGCCGAGGATTTCGGCGGCTGCCTTCACCCTCGAGACGATCTCTTCCCTGGGGACCTTGGCCAGTCGAAGGGCGAAGCTCATATTGTCGGCCACGCTCATATGCGGATAGAGCGCATAGCTTTGGAAGACCATCGCGATGTCGCGCGACTTGGCGGGCATCTCGTCGACGACGCGCCCGCCAATGCGGATCTCGCCCGTCGTCTGTTCTTCCAGGCCGGCGATCATCCGCAGAAGAGTTGACTTGCCGCAGCCCGAGGGACCGACAAGGACCACGAACTCGCCGCTGGCGATTTCAATGTTCACGTCGCGCAGAACTTCCACGGCGCCGAAGCTCTTGCCGAGCTGTTCTATCTGGATTCCAGACATCTATTTTCCTCCCGTGCAGGCCCTGCTCATTTTCGCTGAGCGTGCCGCCATGCGCGGTATTCGGTCTCGCCCTCCGGGCTCAACGGGTAGTATTTCCGCAAATCCCCTCCTTCGGCCAAGCGCGCGCGGGTAAATTCTTCCCACTCGATATGCTCGCCGGCAAGCGCGACCAGCTTGGGCGCAAGTGCGATCGGCACGACGACGACGCCATCGTCGTCAGCCACTATGATGTCGCCGGGAATGACGAGCACATTCGCGCACGCGATGGGGACGTTGACGGCGAAGGGGACAATGTTGGTCTGGGCGTGGAAATTCGGCGTCGCCCCCTTCACCCAGATACCGATATCCAGGGCCGCGGCCTGGGCAGAATCGCGGATGCAGCCGTCGACGACCACCCCGGCCCCGCCGCGACCGGCGAAATAGGTGAGCATCATCTCGCCGAAGATGCCGCTGCCCAGATCGCCGCGCGCATCGACGACAACCATGTCGCCCGGCTGCGTGGGGTAGAGAACGTGACGGTGGAGCTGTCGCTCCGGGTCCTCATACTCTGTTTCGTTATAGAGATCTTCGCGCTTCGGCATGCATTGGAGCGTGAGAGCCGGGCCTGCCGCAGTGCGGCCGGACCTCAATGGCCTCGGGCCCCGGATGTGCGGATCACGAATTCCCATCTTATGATAGAGCTCACTGGCCAGTGTCGCCGAACCGATCGCTGCAAGCGCGTCGACCAATTGCCTCGGTGGCCGGGAAATGTCTGATATCGCCGGTATTTGATCCGCTTCCACTCGTCATCCTCTCTTAGCGCAGCACCACTTTTATCCCCCGCGTCGGTCTCACTTGCCAAACCAACTGTCGTCGAAAGCATCGAGCGCATTCCTTCCTTGCCCGCCGCTCAGCCACGGACCGCACCGGTGGTCAGGCCTTTGACCAACAGCCCTTGGGCAAACCAGACAAACACCAAAGTCGGGATGACCATGAGAACGCCGGCAGCTGACATGGCGCCCCAGTTGATGCCGAACTGCGAAACGAAATTGGTGAGCCCGACCGGCAGGGTCTGCGCGGACTTGCTCGACGTCAGGGTCAGTGCGAGCAGTAAATCGTTCCAGGTGAAAAGGAAGGTAATCACCGCACTGGCCCCGATGCCAGGCGCGATCAGCGGCGTGACAATCTGGACCAGCGTGCGCATTGTGCCGGCGCCGTCTGACTGGGCAGCTTCCTCGATCTCTCTCGGGACATCCTGGATGAAGCCCAGCAGAAGCCAGATGGCAACGGGCAGTTTGGCAGCCGTATGGGCGAGGATCAGCGCCCAGACCGAATCCAGGAGGCCGATTGCCGCGAACACGGCGAAGAGCGGGATGGCGAGCGCGATGACCGGGATCATCCGCATGATCAAGAGCAGGCCGAAGATCACCATGACGCCCGGCATCCTGAAGCGTGACAGCGCATAGGCGCAGGGGATGGCCAGCAAATGGACCAAAATGACGGTCACGAACGATACGATGACCGTGTTCCAGACATAATCCATGGTGTCATATTCGCGGAAAACCGACACGTATTGCGTCAACGTCGCGGTCACGGGAATGATGTGGACCGGCACGGAGAAGATGTCGGCCGAGCTGCGGATCGACGTCAGGAACAGCCACACCAACGGAAAAATGGTGAAGGCGATGGTCAGGATGAGAGCGAGGTAGCGTCCGGCAACGCCGGCTGTGAACCGGCGGCGGCGGCGTCTTGGCTTGCGATGGGTGCTCACGGCCGCAGTATCCATCAGATGGCCCTCCGCTTTGCGATCAGCCACGGCACTCCGTAGAGCAGGCCGAGCACGACCAGGGACATCCCCAGAGCAATGTAGGAAACCGCCGCCGCGTGCCCGAAATCCACGGCCTGGAATGCCAGCAGGTAGGCGTAGACGGTAAGCAGGTTGGAAGCGCCACCCGGCCCGCCCTGCGTCATCAGCCAGACGACGTCGAAGGTCCGGAACGTGTCTATGATACGCAGCATCAACGCGATCATGATGACCGGACGCATCAACGGCAGAACAATGTGCCAGAAGCGCTGCCACGGCCCGGCGCCGTCCACCGTCGCGGCTTCGAGCGGCTCCTGGGGCAAGGATTGCAGGCCGGCCAGGAACAGCAGCACCATCAGCGGCGTGTTCTGCCAGACATCGGCGATAATGACCGAGACCAGGGCCCAGGTCGGGTCACTGAGCCAGGGAATGCTGGGCAGGTTGAACATGCGCAGCAATGCATCAACAAGACCGTATTGCGTATTGAAAAGCCACCGAAAATTGAGGCCGACGACGGCAGGAGCGATCATCGGTGGCACCAACAGCAGCGTGCGGGCGAGCCGCATGCCCCGCAATTCTCCGTTGACCAGCACCGCGATCGCCATTCCGGCCACCACCTCGACCGTAATGGAGACGACGCTAAAGATGATCTGGTTTCGAAGGGCTTGGTTGAACTGCCGACCAAACAGCTCGTCTGTGTAGTTTCCTGTCCCGATGAACGGCGCGGAGCCGCTCAGATCCCACCGGAAGAAACTCATGAGGAACGAGTACCCCAGGGGATAGACGAAGATGGCGAGCATGACGACGAACGCCGGGCCGGCCAGAAGGTACCCCTTCTGCCAGGTGTAGGGCAGCGGCGAACGCCGCCGACGCCCCGACACCCGGCCGTGCGGGATGGACGACATCCTCAGTCGTAGGCTCCGGCCCGACGCATGGCGTCTTCCGCTTCCACGGCCGCCTGATTGAGCGAATCGCTTGGCGAAACCTGGTCGGTGAGCGCCTGTTCGATGGCCGAGAACATCAAGGTGCAGACTTTTGAGAAGCCAGGCAGCTTGGGCCATTCCTTGCCGTTCGCGATCGTCGTCTCTAGCTGCTGCAGCCATGCGGCCTGCGGGCCTTTCGCCGCCGCGATCACCTCCTTGGCGATCGCCTGACTGCTGGGGAAGTTGGTGAACTCGTCGAACTGCAGGCGCTGCGCCTCAGGGCCGACCGTATACTTGATGAACTCGACCGCGGGATCCTTGCGCCCCGACTGGCCGTTGAGGGCCATGGCGTGCGAGATGGCGCAGGAAATTGCCGCTTTGTCCCGCACATAGGGCGCGCTCGACCACTTGCCGACAACGCGGGAGGTGTCCGGATTGGAGAGAGTGGCGAAAGCGCCCGGCCAGTCAAAATTGGCGTAGACCGTTCCAGACGAGAATTCAGTCGAATTTTCGTTCCACTGATAGCCGACGGCATCCGGGGGGACGATTTTGTGTTTCTGGACGAGGTCACGGTAGAATGTGAGGGCCTTGATCCCGGCTTCGGAATTGAAGGCCGGTTTGTTGGCCTGATCGACCCAATCCCCGCCGGCCTGCCACAGGAGATCGCTGAAGGTACGCTGGGCCGGATCGCCCTGCCCCGGGACAACCAACCCGTAATGGCCATTGCCGGTGAGTTTCAGGCCGACGTCGACGAGTTCTTCCCAGGTCTCGGCCGGCTTCAGGCCTTTCTCCTGGTAGATGTCGCTGCGGTAATATTGAACGCGCGCATCCATGTTGCGCGGAATAGCCGCCAGATTGCYGTTTTTGGGATCGCGCAGATATTTGACAGCGACCGGATAGAAATCCGCCAATTCGGACTCGCTGAAATAGCTGTTCAGCGGCGCAAAATGGCTGAAGTAGGAGTCAATCTGCGCCGTGTGGGTGCTGTAGACGTCATATTGGCTCGATCGCGCGGCGCTCAACGTGACGACCTTCGATGTCAGCGGCGTGAATTCCAGCAGATCATAGCGGACCTTGACGCCGGTCTTCGCCGTGAAATCCTGGACAATCTTCTCCCAATATTTGGGATAGAGCGGGCCGCCCGTGATCAGCAGCGCCGTAATCTCGTTGGCCTGCGCCCTGGCGATCCATGGCGCGGCGAGCGATCCTGCCGCCACCGTGGCGCCAGCCACCAGGAATTTGCGTCTCGATAAGTTTCCGGACATCACAATTTCCTCCTTGATCATGATTGGTCGGCCCTTTGGGTCGAGCGACGACGTTCAGCATTCCCGTCAAAGTCCGCGGCGGCTTGCTCCTCCCGCCAGGAGACTGTCTGGATCACTCCCGTGCAGACACCACCTTTGCCGTGCAGTGGGCCTATGGCCCTCGCCGGCTTCTGGCGGAGATTCTGTCATTCTCTTGTCGGTCTTCCGGTGTTCCGTTTGTTCCGGCGCGCTTTGCTACGCGCATACATTTCTCCTCACGGAAACCAGGCGACCCTTGCGAGCCCGCTGGACGATTGAGCAACGATGGCCGCCGCGTTCAGCGACAGTATATCGATCCTCATCTCGGGTGGCGAACGCCGGGGTTGGATATCTCCAACGTCCAATCCTCCCTTCCCGCGGCACGAGTTATAGGCTAGTGAGCATTTTTATGACATAGTTGACTGCATATCTAGCCATCTGCCTATAAGCTTATCAGACAAGTGGATGTTAGTGATGGATGCCATGGAGGTCAAGCTTCAAACTTTGCCCAAGCAGGTGGCAGGCGTGCTCGCGCGTCGCATCGCCACCGACGGTGTTTCCGGGGGCCAAGGACCGTCGGAGCAACAGATCCTGCAAGAATTCGGGGTATCGCGCGCGGTGGCACGCGAGGCGTTGAAGATTCTGGCTTCCCTCGACATGATCGAGATCGCACAGGGACGGCGCGTGGTGCTGCGTCCGGCCGAGGAATGGGACTATCTCAGTCCATTGCTCATCGACTGGCTGCCGCCCGAGCAGATCCGGCAACTGCTGGCGGAAGCACACGCGACGCGAATTATCATCGAACCTGCCATCGCCGCCATCGCTGCCAAGCATATGACGAAGGAAAACCTTGAGCGTCTTGGCATACTGCTGGCAGCCATGTCCGCGACCGAGGACAATCCGGATGCCTATCTGAAGCTAGACCTCGACTTCCACATGGAGATTTGCCGGTCTACCCAAAACAGGATCCTCGACCGCTTCATGTACTCGTCGCGATGGTGGCAGGCGGCGAGCCGGCGCGTCAGCAATCAGATGCCTCATGCCCTGTCCTTCGCGACGGAAGATCACAGGGCAATCTATGAGGCACTCGTTGCGCGCGACGCAAAACGTGCGGAAGAAGCGATGCGCCGGCACCTGAAGGCAACCACCGCCGTCGGGTTACCGTATAAGGATTAGCCATTTGACCACCCCTGGTGCGGCGCGGCCAGCAAACGCACTGGCCGCGCCGTGGCGTGTTGGGAGGACACGGCCGGATTCAATGCATGTCGCCCAGAACTGGCCCCGGTCTTGGGGCAACGACATGCAAAAGCGCATCGCCTGAATCCTTTCAACGCGGCGCGCTTTAAGCCCTTTTCGCTTCCCGCTCCTGGCGCTGCCGGGCGCGAAAACCAAACATATCGCCCTTGTCCTTGATTTCCGCCCAGATAGGCGTGGTATGCTTGTCGATGGCGGCGACGTCCGCGTCGGAAATCGTCCAGCCTACGCTCTCGATGTTTTCCTCAAGTTCCCTGACAGTACGCGCGCCGACCAGCGGCGAACTCACGCCTGGCCTGCTGGTAAGCCACTGGATCGCAAGCTGTGGCACCGTCTTGCCGTAGTTGGCCGCAATCGGTTTGAGGGCGTCGACAGCGGCGACGGCTCGCTCGTAGGTGCCCGGCTGGAACAGCACGGTGGTGCGCCGCTCGTCTCCCTCGACGAACTTGGTATCCGGCGAGAGCAGGCCGGTAAGCAGCCCCTGGGCAAGACCACTGTAGGGCATGACGCCGATATTGTGCTTGCGGCAATAGGGCAGAGTTTCCGCCTCAACCTCGCGCCACAGCATGTTGTAGGGAGGCTGGAGCACGTCGATGACGCCATACTGGCGTGCGCTGTTCATTTCAGCAGTGCTGAAATTGGAAACGCCGACCGCCTTGATCCGCCCGGATGACCGCAGCTGTTCCATCATTTCCATGGTCGGGCCAATCGGGAAGTCCGCGTTCGGCCAGTGGACGAAATAGATGTCCACATAGTCCGTCTGCATCCGTCTCAGCGAGCCGTCGAGCGCCGCCTCGAGCGCCGCGGGTTCGAGATGGTTCGGGGCAACCTTGGTCGCGATCACCGCTTTTTCCCGGTTGCCGGCGAGCGCCTTGYCGACAACCTGCTCGGCATGGCCATGCCCATAGGCTTCGGCCGTATCGATCAAGGTAATGCCGAGTTCCATGGCGCGTTGAATCACCCGTATCGATTCCTTGTCATTGGCCGCGCCCCAGAACGCGCCCGACATACCCCAGGTACCCAGGCCAATCTTGGATACCTTGACCGACGACGATCCTAACTGTCGCTGTTGCATTTGCTCCTCCTGATCGGCGGCATGCCCGTCTTGGCACGTCGCCCAGTTTGCCTCGACATTTATAGACTTATATGCTCGTCTGACAAGTAAATCGTGACCTGCCCCTTATTTTTGATCGGAGATAGAAATTTCCACCATCCGGGCCGTTAAACCGTCCTGCGCCGGCGCAACAGCCAAAAACACATTCGGCAAAACGGTCGGAAAAAGGGGTTTACGTTTCATCTTCTCTTCTTATATGCTCATCGGACAAGTTGAKGCCTTACCCGCAAGGTGAGTGCACAGGTATGGGGTGAGCCACCCCGGGAGGAGCTTCGATGAAGATCGTGGACATCAAGACGGCGGTCGTCGCCTATCACGGCAAGGCGACCCTGATCCGTATCGATACCGACGCCGGTATCTCCGGCTATGGCGAGGCAAATCCCGACGCGGGCGCGGCCGCGATCGTCGGACTTATTTCGGAATTGAAGTCGGAACTCATTGGTGAGGATCCCCGCAACGTCGAATATTGCTGGGACAAGATCCGTCGCGACCATGTCTTTTCCGGTGCGCAGGCCGGCGTCTTTCTCATCGCGCTGACCGGGCTTGAAATGGCGCTGTGGGACGTGGCGGCGAAGGCGGCGGGGCAGCCGCTCTATCGCATGTTCGGCGGCAAGTTCCGCGACCGGATAAGGCTTTATGCCGATTGCGGCCACGGCGATGACGAAGCGGGATCGCCGCAGGGGTGCGCAACGCGCGCCCGCCGCATGGTGGCCGAGGGCTTCACGGCCGTGAAATTCGACATCGACAACGTGCGTCATCCGGCAAAGTTCGATGCGGTGAACCACACCATCAACGGCGCCGAGCTCCGCTCAATGGTGGAGCGCGTTGCGGCGGTGCGCGACGCGATCGGTCCTGACGTAGACCTCTGCATCGACCTGCACGCGCGCTATGACGTACTCAGCGCCAGCCGCATCGCGTCGGAGATGGAGCGGTTCAACCTTCTGTGGCTGGAAGAGCCAATTCCGGCTGAGAACGTCGAGGCCCTGAAACAGATCCGCATGCGAACCAAGACGCCAATCTGCGTCGGCGAAAATCTTTATCTGCGCTGGGGTTTCCGGGAGCTGTTCCAGAATTACGGCGCCGACGTCATCATGCCCGACGTGCCGAAATGCGGCGGCCTTGCCGAAAGCCGCAAGATCGCGAATCTCGCTGAAATGTACTACGTGCCATTCGCACCGCATCTTGTGTCGACACCGCTGGGCACGATGGCGACATGCCATGTGTGCGCGAGCGTGCCGAACTTCCTCGTGCTGGAG
Source organism: Mesorhizobium sp. P2_D1 (assembly GCF_056404455.1). Taxonomy (NCBI): domain Bacteria; kingdom Pseudomonadati; phylum Pseudomonadota; class Alphaproteobacteria; order Hyphomicrobiales; family Phyllobacteriaceae; genus Mesorhizobium; species Mesorhizobium sp. P2_D1. The sequence goes on along the minus strand of NZ_JBFUDZ010000009.1, from coordinate 118,270 downwards.
TGGCATGCCCTCGAAGAGCGGGAAGCGTGGGATGGTTATGTGCGCCTGCCGGATGGCGCCAAGTCGATCGTCGAGGATGGCCACATCGTCATACCCGACACGCCCGGCATCGGTGTCGAGCTCAACATGGACGGCGTGCACAAATACGCCGTGCCTGGCTTCGGCATCTTTGAATAGGCGCTGACCGGACAACATGCGGCTAAGCGGAAGTGCGTTTTGGCCACGTTTCTGCCGCTCGACGAAATGAGGTCCGTTGGGAGGAAACCATGGGCAAGCGGATCGTTTTCACCGGTGGCAGCGGCAAGATCGGCCGCCACGTCATACCCTATCTGCTCGAACGTGGGCATCAGGTTCTGAACCTCGACCTGGCACCTCTCGATGTGCCTGGGGTGGAGACTGTGATCACCAACCTTGCGGATGCCGGCGAGACCTATAATGCGCTGACGCTGCATTTCGGCTTCAAGGAATATTTCGGCGGAAAGGGCCGCGGCCCGGTCGACGCCGTGGTCCATTTCGCGGCGATCCCGCGGATATTCCTGCGGCCGGACAACGCCATGTTCGCCGCCAATGTGCAGTCGACCTACAATGTGATCGAGGCCGCCACCAAACTCGGCATTCGCAAGATCGTCACAGCTTCCAGCGAAACGGTCTATGGCGTGTGCTTTGCCGAAGGCGAACGCGACTTCACATCGTTTCCGGTGGAAGAGGACTACGACACCGATCCGACGGACAGCTATGGCCTTTCAAAAGTCCTGGGCGAGAAGATCGCGCGCTCCTTCGCTACCCGCACAGGGAGCGATATCTACGCTCTGAGGATCGGCGGCGTTGTCGAACCGCAGGACTACGCCCGGTTTCCGGAGTTCCTGGCCGAGCCCTCAAAGCGGCAGCGCGACGGCTGGACCTATATGGACGCGCGCGACCTGGGCCAGATCGTGCATTTGTGCATCGAGAAGGACGGTTTGGGGTTCCAGGTATTCAACGCCGTTAACGACAACATCGTCTCGGACACACCAACGGCAGAGTTTCTCAAGAAGCACGCGCCCGACACGCCGATTACGCGCTCCATGGGCGTGTTCGAGGGGCCAATCTCAAATCGAAAGCTGCGCGAGGTCCTGGGGTTCAAGCAGGAACATGATTGGCGAACGCGCCCGGCGGGTTCATGACCGCCCACGACGTGGCCCATCGAGGGAACCGACGCATCCCCTTGAGAATGCGTCGGGCCAAAGGCTCACGTGTGGCGTATTTCCGTTCCCAGCACTTTCAGGCATTCGCGGATGAAGGCTGCAAGCGCCGTCCAACCTTTGGCCGACACCATCGTCCCATCCACATAGGCATCGGTCGGTGACAGATCGATGTAGGTGCCGCCAGCAAGCGTCACCTCCGGCTCGCAGGCCCCTAGAGCGCCGACCTTCTTGCCACGGACGACGCCGTCCACGGCAACCAGGATCTGGACGCCGTGGCAGATCGTAAATATCGGCTTCTTCGCCTCGTGGAAGTGGCGCACCATCGCCTGCACGCGCTTGTCGGTGCGGATGTATTCCGGTCCGCGTCCGCCGGCGCAGTAGACCGCATGATATTGGTCAAGCTGCTTCTCGGCCTCGGAAAAAGTCTTGTTGATCAGTGCGTTGTGACCGGGTTTTTCCGTGTAGGTCTGGTCGCCTTCGAAGTCGTGYAGCGACGTCTTGATCAAGTCGCCGGCGTTTTTGTCGGGGCAGACGACATGAACAGTGTGGCCGACGGCCTCCATCGCCTGCTGGTAGACGAAGATTTCATATTCCTCGGTGAACTCACCTGTCAGCATCAGGATTTTTTTGCCTGGCATGGCTCTTTCCTCTCGGTGTTTGTGATGGGCAAGGCGCATCCCGCGTCTTGCCCCTCAGGGCTCGAAGTCGGGATCAGAACGGGGAATCGGGGAAGTAGTATTCCTTGGCGTTGGCCTGGGTGATCAGCGGTGCGTCAAGCTTGACCGTACCGCGGACCGGCGCCTGGCCAATCAGATTGGCGACGGTCATGTAGATTGCCGTCTTGATCATCGACGGCGGGTATGGCGTCTCGACCGGCGTCATTGCATCGCCGTCGATCACTTTCTTGACGATATCCTTCATGCCGTTGCCGCCGAGCGCCACCTTGATGTCCGTCCGGCCCGACTGCTTCACGGCCTCCAGCACGCCGAGCAGCATGTCGTCATCGTTGGCCCAGACCGCGTCGATATGCGGATACTTGGCCAGGTAGTCCTGCATGAGCTTGAAGGCTTCATCGCTGTTCCAATGGGCATACTGAATGTCGAGCACCTTCAGGCCGGTGCCCTTGATCGTATCCTCGAAGCCCTTGATACGCTCGTCGTCGATGACGGTCGGAATGCCGCGCAGCACGACGAGGTCACCCTTGCCGCCCAGCTTGTCGATCATGAACTTCGCTGTGTTGGTGCCCACCGCGATATTGTCGCCGGCAAGGTAGAGGTCCTGGATCGAGGCATCGGTCAGCCCCCGATCGACGACGGTGATGAACGTTCCCATGTCCTTGATGGCCTTGACCGGCTGGGTCAGTTCCTCGGACGTGTATGGCAGGATGACCAGGGCATCGAGCTTGCGGCTGGCGGACAAATCCTCAAGCGCGCTCACCTGCTCGGCCGCCGAAGGCGAGGTCTTGACGACCACCTCGACATCGGGAAACGCCGCGTTGATTTCCTTGGCGGCAGCCTGTGCGTGGTACACGATTCCAGCCGTCCAGCCATGATCCGCCGCTGGGATCGAGACCGCCACCACCTTCTTGTCGGCTGCAAGCGCCTGGCCGGCCAACAACAGCGCGCCAGCTGCCGCGGCCGCGACCCATTTTCTACTAAACATCAACTACCTCCCAGAGATATGGACCAGACAACACAAGGCACCCGTCGGGTCCGAGGACGGGTTATTTCGAAAACCGCTGCACGAGCATGGCGATGATGATGATGACGCCCTGCACTGCGGCGACCAGGTATTCGGAGACGAAATCGGACAGCACCATCAGGTTGGCGATGAGCTCGAGGATCACGGCACCTGCGACCGTCCCCCAAATGTGGCCCTTGCCACCGCGAAGAGCGGTGCCGCCGATGACCACGGCGGTTATCACCTGCAGCTCCCACAGCACTCCGGTGGTCGGGGTCGCCGCTCCAAGCCGTGGCACGTAACAGATGGCGGCGACGGCGACACACACGCCCTGGATGACGAAGGCGATGGTGCGCGTCTTGATGACCGAGATGCCCGAATAGCGGGCGACGTCCTCATTGGCGCCGACAGCCGCGCATTTGCGGCCGTATTTGGTCTTGTAGAGTACGAAGGCGCCGATCGATGCCACAACGGCCGAAATCAGGATCGGAACAGGAATGCCGGCGAGGGTGCCGAAATAGACCGGCCTGTAGGCCTCCCGCAGCGATCGATCGATGGGGATCGTGCCGCCATTCGTCATATAGGTGATCAGTGCCCGAAAAATGCCCATCGTGCCGAGCGTGGCAATGAACGGCTCGATCCTCCCGACGGTGACGATCAGACCGTTCGCCAGTCCGCATAGCAGACCTGCAGCGACCGCCATCGCCATGCCCGCGGGGATTGCCCACAGACCGAGGCTCGGCGCCATCATGTTCATGAACATGATCGTAATGCCCGCGATGAAGGCGACCATCGAACCGACGGAGAGGTCGAGGCCGCCGGAGGAAATCACGAACGTCGCGCCAACGGCGATGATCGCGACGTAGGCGCTGCGCGTGACGACGTTGCCGAGATTGGTCGCCGAGAGGAAATCCGGATTGACCAGAAACCCGATGACCAGCAGTGCAACGAGCGCGAGGAAGGGTCCGGCATCGGCCCATGAGACATGGTATTGTCGTTCGGTGCGGGCTGGCGTGGAACTTGTCAGTGCGGTCACGGTTTTCCTCCGGGGGCAACGTCGTGACCCCTCTCGCTGGTCGCAAGCAGCGCGATGTTGCTCTCGGTCATCGCCACACCCGATACCTCGCCGCTGATCCTGCCCTCGCGCATCACCAGGATGCGATCGCAGATGCCGACCAACTCCTGCATCTCCGAGGAGATGACGACGCAGGCTTTGCCCTGGTCGACCAATTCCTGGATGACGGCGTAGATCTGGGCCTTGTTGGCGATATCGATGCCGCGCGTCGGCTCGTCGATGACGACGACTGAAGGTTCGGTCAGCAGGACCTTGGCCAGAAGCAGCTTCTGCTGATTGCCGCCTGAAAGCTGTCCGGCTTTGACATTCAGGCTCTTCACCCGGATGTCGTAGCTGGAAACGGCTTGCGCCAGCGCCTGCGCCTCGGAGCGCCGTCGAACCATGAGACCGGGATGAAAGCGGGCAAGCGCGGATAGAGTGAGGTTCGGCGCCAACTCTTCCTGCAGGAGCAGACCCTTGCCCTTGCGGTCCTCCGTCAGGTAGCCGATGCCGGCATCCATGGCTTCCCGCTGCGAACGAATATGCACTGGGGAACCGTTCAGCTCGATGGCCGCATTCGCCGGCCGCAAACCCAGGATGCCTTCGAAGAGCTCGGTCCGCCCTGCCCCGATCATCCCGGCAAAGCCGAGGATCTCGCCCTTGTGAACGGTGAAGGACACGTCCTGGACGTAGCCGGGCACCCTTGCGTTCCGCACGCTCAGCATTGGCTGGTTCGTCCGCACTGCGCGCTTCTGCGGATAGAGCGCGGCGAGATCACGGCCCACCATGAGCCGCGCCATGTCGAACTGGCTCAATGAATGCCCCGGGTAGGTGCCCACCATCTTGCCGTCACGCAAGACAGTCACCTTGTCTGCCAGCCGCTGAACCTCGTCGAGGCGGTGGCTGATATAGAGGACGGCAATGCCGCGCGACTTGAGGCCAAAGATGATGGCAAGCAGGCGCTCGACTTCCTCCCCGGTCAGCACCGCTGTCGGTTCGTCAAAGATGACGAGGCGATGCTCGTCGAGCAAAGCACGGGCGATCTGGACGAGCTGGCGGTCGGCCAGTGAGATGTCTCGCACCAATGCGGTTGGCGACACCGCGCAGCCGATCTCAGCCAGTTTCGCCACCGCGATACGACGCATGCCCTTGTCGTCGACAAGGCCGCCCCTCGTGAGTTCTCGGCCGAGGAAAAGGTTGTCGGTAACGGTGAGTGCTTCGGCCAGCAGGATTTCCTGGTGAACGAGCGCAATGCCGGCTACCTGAGCCTGATCAGGCTTGGTGAAGCGCACCCGATTTCCGGCCATGGACAGCATGCCCTGGGTCGGCTCGATGTAGCCGGACAGCAGTCGCATGAACGTCGACTTGCCCGCGCCGTTCTCCCCGATGATCGCGTGGATCTCGCCTGGCAAGATATCCAGCGTCACATCCGACAGTACTGTGACCGGGCCGTATTTCCTTGAAAGGCCCTCGGCGCGCAGCACTGGTTCAGCTTGCCGTTCAGGCCGCGCCGGCAAGGTGCCGGTATCTGTCTCAAATCGCATGGCAAGGGACATCGCAACGGCTACTCGAACGCAGGCAAGAGCCGGTCCCGGGAATTCTCAATGTGCACACGCATCGCTTTTTCGGCGGCGTCCGGGTCACCCGCGGAAAAGGCGGCGAGAATTGCCTCGTGCTCGTCGAGCGCCTCTTCGGTCACTCGCGAGTGGTACATCAGGCGGAAGATGTGGAAATGGGTATGCTGGTGATTCAGGGTCTCGCGAATGAGCTCGTTCTGAGCGAACTCCACGATCTTGTCATGGAAGATAGCATCCTGGCGGGCGAAGTTCGAATAGCGCAGGCGTTCATCCTTCCCCACACGCCGGGCCATGACGCCTGCGGCCTCCTGCAGCACGGCTAGACGCTCGTCGTCGAGCGTTGCRGTGGCTTTGGCTGCCGCAGCGGGCTCGAGCAGAAGACGCAGCTCATAGAGCTCGTCAAAGCGGCGGCGGGTGATCTGCGGTGCGGCCCGAAAGCCGATCAGGTGGGTCTTGACCACCAGCCCCTCGCCTTCCAGCCGGCCAAGCGCTTCGCGAATAGGAGTATGCGAGACGTTGAATTCCTTGACGAGGTTATCGACGGTGATGCGCGAACCAGGAGCAATCCGCAGCGACATCAATTGCCCGAAGATCGCCTCGTACACGTCGCCAGCCAGGCTGTTGGCACGCTGAATGCGGCCGCTCAGGCGGGCTTCATTGTCAACCGTCAGGTCGGGGTTCTGCATGGTTTTACCTCTTGACAGGAGCACCCACTAACATGATGCTCCGGCCAATTCAATACTATATCCTATACGATTTTATAGGGGATATCCGTGAAACCAACACAAGGCGCCGCGAGAACAGATCTCGCGCTCCCAGGCATCGTCCCCGGTTTCGGGGCGTCCGGCAGGCGCGCTCGCGCTTTGAACGACGACTTCGAGATCGGGGCCGGCCTCTGCCCCAATTCACTCAGTTTTCAGCCTCTCTTCGAAGGATTCTGTCCATGACGTTGTTCGCAGCCGTGCGCCTGCCGCGCGAGATCCTGTTCGGCAAAGGCCAGCGCCATGTGCTGCCCGCCGTTGCCGCCAGGTATGGACGTCGTGCGTTCGTCTGCACTGATGAGCGTTTCGCCACGACAGCTGAGTTCGCCGAGATTCTTGCCGGCCTGCGCGAAGCCGCGGTGGAGACGCTGGTCTACGATCGAACGCTGCCGGATGTGCCCCGCGATAGCGTCGCCGCCTGCGTTGCGGAGGCGATGGACTACAAGCCGGACATGGTCATCGGGATCGGCGGCGGCAGCTGCCTCGACATGGCAAAATGCGCCGCGCTTTTGCTTAGCCATGGCGGCAGGCTTCAGGACTACTATGGCGAGTTCAAGGTGCCGGGCCCAACCCTTCCCGTGATCGCTGTGCCGACAACGGCTGGCACCGGCTCGGAGGTAACCCCCGTTGCCGTGATATCCGATCCGGAGCGAACGCTGAAAGTCGGCATCTCGAGTCCTCATCTCATTGCCGCGGTGGCACTCTGCGATCCGGATCTCACGGCCACATGTCCACCTTCCCTGACGGCGATCGCCGGTGCCGACGCGCTGACGCATGCAATCGAAGCCTTCACAGCGGCCAAGCGCGGCACTGATCCAAATTTGCCGCAACAGCATGTGTTCGTCGGGAAGAGCGCTCTGACCGACCATTTCGCGCTTCTGGCCATCAGATTGCTGGGCCGTAGCCTGGAAAAGGCATATCGCGACGGATCGGACGAAAATGCACGCGCCGACGTCATGATGGGGGCGCTGGCCGCAGGCTGCGCGTTCGGCACGGCTGGAACGGCTGCCGCTCATGCGGTGCAGTATCCAGTCGGCGCGATCACCCACACGCCGCATGGGCTCGGCGTTGCCACCATGATGCCTTATGTGATGACATACAATCTTGCGGCAGCGTCTACGGAGATCGCTGAAGTCGGCACCGCCCTCGGCCTGTCCGATCGGAGCAGCAGCGGACCTGATGCGCTGGCGCTTGCCACCATAGGCGAGGTGAGCCGGCTGTTCGGTGCCATCGGCATCACGCCGACATTGGCTGAACTTGGTCTTCCGGAGGACAGGATCGACTGGACGGCCGAGCAGGCGCTCGGCATCGACCGGCTGATCAAGAACAATCCCCGCCCCTTCGACCTCACCGCGATGCGACGACTGATCAGAGCCGCTTACGACGGCGATATGTCTGCAGCCACGATGCGACAGGAGCTGGTCCAATGAACATTTCCGCAGACATATTCGACGAGGATGAAAGTATGTCCGACTACGCCACGTTTTCGCACGGTCTCTACATTGGTGGCCGCTGGCAGCCCTCGTCGGATGGCCGCGTGATCGAAGTGATCGATCCATCGACCGAGGCGGTGATCGCGGCGGTTCCCGACGCCACGCTCGCCGATGCTGCCCTCGCCGTCGACGCGGCTGCGGAGGCAGCGGCCGGTTGGCGTGAAACCCCGCCACGCAGGCGGTCGGAAATCCTGCGGCGTTGCTTCGAACTGATGACCGAACGGGCAGACACGCTGGCTGCGCTGATCTCGCTGGAAAACGGCAAGGCGCTGCGCGATGCGCGCGGCGAAGTCGCCTACGCGGCGGAGTTTTTTCGCTGGAACGCCGAGGAGGCTGTTCGCATCAGCGGCGAGTTCGGTCTCGCCCCCTCGGGCGCGAACCGGATCGTCGTCGACTATCAGCCCATCGGCATTTGCGTGCTTATCACGCCATGGAATTTCCCCGCCGCCATGGCGACACGCAAGATCGCGCCGGCGCTCGCGGCAGGCTGCACCGTTATCTTGAAGCCCGCCAGTGAGACGCCGCTGACGGCCTACGCGCTTGCAGCCCTCTATGAGGAAGCAGGCGTACCGCCTGGCGTCGTCAACGTCCTGACGACCTCAAGCCCCGGTCCGGTGACGGCCGCCATGCTTGCCGACCCAAGAGTAAGAAAACTGTCATTCACCGGCTCGACAGGCATCGGCCGCGTGCTCCTGGCCGAAGCTGCAAAACACGTCATCTCCTGTTCGATGGAACTTGGCGGCAACGCACCGTTCGTTGTGTTCGACGACGCCGACCTGGAGGCAGCGCTCGACGGTGCGATGGTTGCCAAGATGCGCAATGCCGGCGAAGCCTGCACCGCCGCCAACCGGCTTTACGTCCAGGCCGGCATCCATGATGCCTTCGCCGATGGATTGCGCAAACGCATGGCAGCCCTCCAAGTAGGCCCTGGCACAGACTCGGAAACCGAGTGCGGCCCGATGATCACCAGGAAGGCCGTGGACAAGATCGATCGGCTCGTCCAGGACGCAGTTGCCCGTGGCGCCAAGGTTCTGTGCGGAGGGACGATCACCGAAGGCAAGGGCTACTTCTACCCGCCGACAGTGCTTCGCGACGTGTCCCCTGACGCCGTCATGGCCCATGAGGAGATATTCGGTCCGGTGGCTCCGCTTCTGCGCTTCGACAGCGAGGCGGAAGTGATCGCAAAGGCCAACGACACCGAATACGGTCTCGCCGCCTACATCTACACGCGCGACCTGGCCAGGGGGATGCGTGTGGCATCGAAGATCGAGTCGGGCATGATCGCCCTGAACCGCGGCCTGATGTCGGATCCTGCGGCGCCCTTTGGCGGGGTCAAGCAGAGCGGACTGGGCCGCGAAGGTGGGCAGAAGCACGGCGTTGCCGAGTTCATGGAGGCGAAGTACATCGCCGTGACCATCTGAGCAGACACGATGCAAAAAGATCCGTTCCGCATTCGTGATCACGTGGCCGAGTTCGACGCCATCGTCGCCGAGATTGTTCGCCGCAGCACACAAAGCAGGGCGAGCATACCCATGGTCGCCGACGTAGCCTATGGACCTGATGCAACTGAAACCGTTGATCTGTTCTTCCCGAAAGGCAAACGCGAGCGCCTGCCGGTGCACATGTTCATCCACGGTGGCTACTGGAGGATGTTCTCCAAACGCGACTATTCCTATGTCGCCGAGACCGTTACCTCTGCAGGTGCGATCGCGGTCATTGTCGACTACGCCCTCATGCCCGCCGTTAGAATGGCGGCGATCGTGGACCAGGTACGCCGCGCCAGACAGTGGGTAGCCGACCACATCGCGGACTATGGGGGCGATCCCGGCCGGTTGACCGTTAGCGGTCATTCAGCCGGAGCGCATCTGGCAACGATGCTTTTTGACGACGATAGCCGGCCATCCGGCATAAGAGCCGCACTGCTGCTTGGCGGCCTCTATGACCTGAAGCCATTGCAGACCTCATTCCTTGCCGGCGAAATTGCGATCACAGACGAAGAGGTCCGCCTGTTCTCGCCAATCAGCAAAACCTGCGATCCATCAGTGGCTGTCGAAATCTCGGTCGGAGCCGACGAAACGCCTCCCTTCCACGGCCAGGCCGCAATCTATGCGGACCACCTGGAGCAACAAGGGCTGGATGTTTCACGCACGATCCTTGCAGCGGCCAACCACATGAGCAGCGTCCGCGACCTTGGCTTGGCCGGCACCAATGCCGCGTCGCTGCTGGCCCGCCTCGTGGCAGCCTGAAACCCCGGTCAACCATGCCGGCCATGCTCGGAATGCAACTAGATATGTTCGCGAAGCGTGTCGGCGATCATGACATCAATACTCTGTGCCGACACTCCGAGGATCGCCTCGGAATCGGAGGAATCGACCAGCAGCGGACTTTCGAAGAGGTAGCTCATTTCCACGAGTTCGTGCATCCCCAACGCGTCCATCTGGGCATGCGAGTAGGTGCTGACTTCGGGAAGTTTTTTTCCCAGCATCGCCGAGGCCTTCTGCATGATGACCCGGGGCGAAGCATGCTGGGACGGAACGTGAAATGCACGGCCCCATTCTCCAGCATAGGAAGAGGCAGCCACGAGTGTTCTGGCCACGTCCTTCGTGAAGGTCCAGGCATGATCCGCATCAAGATTGCCCAGGAAGGTAACGGGTTTCGCCTCCAACAGAGAAGGCAATGCCAAAATCGAGAAGTAGGTGACTGCGCCGTATCCAAGGTAGTCGCTGGAACGAACCTCAATGGTGGGAACACCGGCGCCAAGGGCTCGCTGCCACATTATGGTTCGAACGGTGCCCTTGCGCGAGGTGGGATCAAGCGGCAGATCGGGGCGAAGCTGGCCCTTGGCATTTGCGCCGTATCCATAGAGATTTCCCAGAACGATCAGTTTTGCGCTGACCATCTCGGCTGCGCGCGTGACCCCATCCATGATCGGGAAAAAATCAGTTGGCCAACGGTCATAGGCGGCCATGGCGCACATGAAAATGGCGTCCGCGCCCCTGCTAATCCGCGCAAGCGCGTCGGCGTCCGTGGCATCTGCCTGGACCGCGCGCACGTGCTTCAGATCAACGGAGCCGACACCTCGGCTTGTGAGAACAACGTCATGTCCGTCTTCTCCAAGCAGGCGAGCGGTTTCGAGCCCCACCGGACCGGCGCCCACAACAACATAGGTACTCATGTCAAATCCCTTCGAACATTGCGATAGCGTCAACGTTAGCGAGGCAACGCATTGAAAATCGCGCGGCATTCGCCAAATGTTCAGCATGTTTCGCCAATCGTTGAGGCCGCCCATGCATCCGCAGTTTGCTTCGTCTGCGGCCAACGCCGTTACCATCGCGGCATTGCAGGTTCAGGCCGGCAGCTTCCAATTGCCCCAAGCCCATCGGCACCGCGTCTTCGTCCACGCAAGCGCAGCGACACGTTCCTATTGCAGCCAGGTTGGGAGGTATTTCGTACGGCGCGCCGGCGATATCGATCTCGTGCCCGCGGGAGAGGAAGGAGGATTTGAAGCCGAGACGCGGTTCAACACCATTGAACTCAGCCTCTCACCAGCCTTGATGGAGAACGTCGCAGCGGAACTGGGTTCGAGGAGCCTTCGACGGCTTGAGACGCGTCACCTTCTCCGTGACGAACGGATTGAGCATCTCGCGCGCGCGCTCGAGAACGATTTCCGCTCAGGCACACCGAGCGGATCGCTGTTCGCGGACAGCATCGGCGTTGCGCTGGCGGTTCGCCTGCTGGGTCTTGATGAAAAGGAGACCGAGCGAGCGAGCCGTCTGTCCGAGATCCAACTGAAGCGTGTAGTCGATTTCATCGAAGCCCAGATCCAAACCCCGCTGTCCCTGGAAACATTGAGCAGGGTCGCTGGGGTCAGCAATTCACACCTCAGAACCTGGTTTAAAGTTGCGACGGGACTGACCGTTCATCGCTATGTGCTTCGTCGCCGGGTCGAAAGGGCGCGTTTGTTGCTGCTGGCAAGCGACTTCAGCATCAGCGAGGTGGCGCATCTAACGGGCTTCGCTCACCAATCCCACCTTTCCCATTGGATGCGGCGCGAGATCGGCGAAACGCCTCGTGGCATCAAGCGGTCGCGCTCCGTCGCCTGACGCATCAGGGTCCTGAGCCTAGTAACCGTAGTAAAGCCCCAGGCCCCGCTGCAGGGCCGACGCCAGATGCGCCTGCATCGCCGCTGCTGCCGCCTCCGGGTCACGTGCCTTGCATGCCAGGATGACCTGCATGTGCTCGCGCAGGGATTGCAGCACGAGTGGGACGGTGACTTTTCTGTCCAGCCGGATCAGCCGAACGTAGTTGTGCAGCCGCTTGTAAGAACTCTCGATCAATGGATTGTTCAGGCTGGCAATGATGGAGTGATGCAGCAAGGTCTCGAGTTCCTCGAGGTCGGCTCTGACATGGTCCGTGAGCCCGGTGCGCTCGATCTCTTCGATGGTCGCCAGATGTCGTCGTTCCAGTTCCGCTAATTCCGCTTCTTCGGCGGTTTGCGCGTAAACACCTGTCGCCGTCCGTTCCAGAATGCTGCGAAACTGATAGGTCGATCTGGTCAATTCGAATCCGGGCTTCACGAACTGGATGCCCGACCGCGAGTGGATGATGACGATCCCCTCCGCCTCGAGCAGCTTGAGTGCATCGCGCAGCGGCGCAACCGGGATCTGGAGCATTTTGACGAGATCGCCTTGCGACAGAAAGGCCCCTGCGGGGATCTTTCGCTCAAACAGCGTTTCGAGAATTCGCGTGTAGGCACGATCGCCAAGGCGTTGGCCCGCTGCCGCCCCGTCGTTTCCGTCGGGCTTCCTTTCGCGCTCAGCCACTTGCTTCACCTCTCTGAATCTGAAATATCTAAACAACATTCTGACATATCAAATATAGAGACTTTAATATGCGCATCGCAGAATACCGCATCACTCGTTATCAATTCGCTCGTGACCGTATCATAGGTGACAGTCAGGTGCGTATCGATGCGGTGCATGTAGCCGCGCTCGAGCTCGTTGGCGAGGACGGCCAAACCGGACTGGGCTTTGTGCAGAGCTTGTTTCACCCTTTACCCGCCCAGGCCGAGATCGTCCGCGTTTTTGAGGAAGAGGTCTGGTCCGGTCTTGTCGGACAGCCGCCTTTGGCGCTCGTGAACCGGGTCCAGCGGCCCCGCGGCGGCAACCGGCGCCTCTTCGGCTTGCCTTTCGAAGAAGCCCTTCAGGTTGCCTTGTGGGATCTGAGCGCCAAGCAGGCCGGCCTACCGTTGCACAGCCTGCTGGGAAGCCGCCGCAAGCGCGTGAGAGCCTATGCCTCAGGTCTCGATTTCCACCTTGGCGACGATGAGTTCCAAGCGTTTTTTGCCCATGCCGACGCCCTCGGGTACCGCGCGTTCAAGATCAAGGTGGGGCACCCCGATTTCGACCGCGACCTGTCCCGGCTGGAGCTGTTGAGAAAGACGGTGCGGCCGGGCGCATCGATCATGATCGATGCAAACGAGGCTTGGGGCGCAAAGGAAGCATCGGTAAAACTCCATAAAATTCATAACCTTGGCTACGAACTCCTATGGGTTGAGGATCCGATTCTGCGCCATGACTTCGAAGGCCTTCGGATGCTCAAGGGGGCAACCCCCCAAACCATGATCAATTCAGGCGAATATCTCGATGCCGCCGGCAAGCGCCTGTTGATGCAGGCCGGGGCGACCGACATGCTGAATGTTCATGGGCAGGTGACCGACGTGATGCGCATCGGCTGGCTGGCGGCTGAACTCGGCATCCCGGTGACCCTTGGCAATACGTTTCTTGAGATCGGGGTGCACATGGCCTGCGCCCTGCCCGAAGTCGAGTGGCTCGAATATTCCTTCCAGAATCTGAACCACCTTGTCGAAGAGCCTATGGCAATCGTCGATGGGTGGATTCAGGCCCCCGAGCGCCCGGGCCATGGCCTTGTCCTCTCCGAAGCGGCCCGCAGGCAATGGGCGCAGCCAGACGTGCTGCCGCACGATCAACTCGACAGGCCGCCTGTCGACGCGCGAACCGCGCTGTAACCATAACGCCTGTTCCGAATAGCCTGACCTGTCGAGTAGATGGCGTTAACGCTGTTGTGATATTTCATATTATGTGATTAATATCTCAGATAGAAGGTCGGCGGACGTTACAAAAACCGGCGTGGATTCCTATGAGTCCACAGCTGACCAGATTGGGCCCAAAAAGGACACCGGGCGTCAGGACGATTTTCCCCGGCTCGATGGCACATTGATTGACGGTACTGACGAGGCAAATGGGAAGCCTCGTGCGGTAGCGATAGTTGATGTCCTGATCAAGGGATTATGACGAGTATATCCGCGGCTCCGGAAGGCGCGGCGGCCCTATAAGGCGCGGCCGCGCTCAATCGGGCAGTTTGGCGGCCACGCATCTCACGACGTCAGGTGGCGAAAAGAGGTCAGTCGAAGAAGCCTGCATTCTCCTCACTGAGGTATTTCCTGGCTGCTTCGGCGTCGATATCGAGGCCTAGCCCCGGCGCTTCCAGCAGGTCAACCATGCTGTCCTTCACGATCTGCGACGGCAGGCCGATGACGATGTCCTTCCACCAGGGGTCGGAGGCGCTCGGGTATTCGAAGGCGATGTAGTTGGCGGGCAAGGTGGCGCAGACATTGATCAGCGCGCCGAGGCCGAGGAGGCCATTCGCGGTGCCGTGCGGCGCCATCAGGATCGAGTGCATATAGGCGTGCTCGGCCACCCATTTGAGCTCGGCGATGCCACCAATATCGGCGGGGTCCGGACCGATGATACGGACCGCCTGCGTTTCGATCAGTTCCTTGAAGTTGTGACGCAGGTAGATCTGCTCTCCCGTGTGGATGGGCGTGGAGGTGGATGTGGTGAGTTCGCGGTAGGCCTGCGGATTGACCCACGGCACATAGTCGCCCGTCAGCATGTCCTCGAGCCACATGAGATTGTATTTTTCCACCGCCTGCGCGAAGCGGATGGCGTCGGGCAGGAACCAGCCGGGGCCGCAATCCAGCGCGAGCGAAACCTTGTCGCCGAGCACTTCCTTCATGGCGATGACGCAGTCGATCATATGCGCCATGCCGCGCTCGCTGATCTGCCCCTGGTCCATCGCGCCGTGATAGGTCGGCGGCTGCCGGACACCGTAATGGAAGTCGGGTACGCTCGTCTTCATGTTGGAGTGGAAGCTGATCCCCTGCTTCACCATGAAGAAGTTTTGCGGTTGCTCCATCATCCACTTGACATCCGCCGCATAGTCCTCGGGCCTGTCGCCGGTCCTTTTCTTGCGGATGGAGCCGTTATAGACGCGCACCTTGTCGCGGACCTTGCCGCCGAGCAATTTGTAGACCGGAACGCCTGCCGCCTTGCCGGCGATGTCCCACAAGGCATGCTCGATTGCAGAGACAGCGGCGCCATAGGGCTTGAACGAGCCGCGCTGGCGGATCTTCAGCATGCAGCGCTCGACGTCGGTCGGGTCCTCGCCGATCAGTGCGTCGCGAAAATGCAGCACCCAAGGCTTGAGATAAGGCTTGGTGTACTCCACCTCGCCCAGACCGTAGAGGCCCTCGTCAGTGACGACGCGAACGATGGGATGCCGCCCGATGACGGCGCAGCGCAGGTCGGTGATCTTCATGGCGCAGTCCTATTTCACAGACGAGAAAGCTGTCGGCGTGAGCAGCTGGCTGCTGATATTGGCAATGATCTGCCCGTCGCGCTCAGACTCGTCCCGAGCCCTGTGCCATCCCGGATCGGCGACGAAAGCCGCCCATTTCACCTCACGCTCGGCCAGCGACTCCCAGGCGAGGAAATAGGTGAGGCGATTGCTGTTTTCGCCGATAGCCGTGGTGAAAAACCCGGCTTGGCGGATGCCATGCCTCTCCCAGATGGCCAGCGTTTGGTCGGAAAAGCGCTTGAGCAAAGCCGGCAGCCTGCCCGGCAGGCAGTCATAGATACGCAGTTCGTAGATCATGGTTTCGTCCGTTTCTTTCTTCGCCTCTCCCTTGGGAGGAGGTCGACACGAATGGTCGGTCGTTGGCCCTGTGAGCCTGGGGGGGGGAATGTGGGTATGGGGTCTGGGCTAACTCCAGGTCCGGTCCCAGCTATGTTCATTGTCCCATTGCTCGGTGGATTGCCATATCCCTGTGACACCGGGCTGCAGGTGTTGGCTGATGACTTCATCGACCACGTCGTCGATGCCCAGGCCCGGCTTGTCGGGCACTGTAATGAACCCGTCCTTGACCAGCGGCTTGGGCAAGCCGGTGACGATGTCGTCCCACCAGTCCACTTCCACGCTGTGATATTCGAGCGCCATGAAGTTTTCCGTGGCCACCGCGACATGCGCGGCGGCCATTGCCGCGATCGGGCTTTCCGCCATGTGAATGGCCATGGCGACGCCGTGGTCCAGCGCCGCGTCGCCGATCTTCTTGGTCTCGAGGATGCCGCCGGTGGTAAGCAAGTCCGGATGGATGACCGAAATGCCTGAGTTGAGCAGCGGCTCGAAGCCTTCCTTGAGGTAGATGTCCTCACCCGTGCAAATCGGCACGGACGTTGCCTCCTGCAACCGCCGATACTGGTCGGTGTACTGCCAGGGGATCACGTCTTCGAGCCAGGCTGGTGCGTATTTCTCGATCCGCCGGGCGAGACGGATGCCGTCCTGCAGCGAGACGTGGCCGACATGGTCGATGGCGAGCGGAATCTCATAGCCGATCACCTCGCGGACCTCGTGGATATATTGATCGAGCAGGTCGATGCCCTTTTCGGTGAAGTGGAGGCCGGTGAAGGGATGCGGCACGTTCTGCGCGTCGTAAGCGGCATTACGCGCCCGGCGCTCGTCCAGCGTGCCTCCTCGCCCGCGGCCGGCATGCGTGCGGAAACCGTCGAGCACGCCGGCAGGCGCGACGACCGCGCCTGGGATGTGGGAGATCTGCGCCAGCCCGAGGTCCATCTTGAGGAAGGTGAAACCGAGGTCCATCCGCGCCTTGAGCCGCCTTCCGGTCTCGGTGCCGCTGGGCTTCTCCGCGTCGGTGTCGCAATAGACTCGCACCTTGTCGCGGAACCGTCCTCCAAGCATCTGGTAGATCGGCACGCCGTAGGCCTTGCCGGCGAGGTCCCAGAGAGCGATCTCGATTGCCGAGACACCACCACCCTGCCGCCCGTGACCGCCAAATTGCTTGATGCGGCGGAACAGTCGATCGATGTCGCAAGGGTTCTCGCCAAGCAACCTACTTTTCAGCATCAGCGCATAGGTCGCGCTGGCGCCGTCGCGCACCTCGCCCAGGCCGACAATACCCTGGTTGGTGTAGATCTTAACGAGCGCCGAGGTGAACGGCGCGCCGACGATTTCGGCGACGCGCAGGTCGGTGATGCGCAGGTCGCTGGGCCTGGAATTCGTGTTCACCCGATTGAGCGCCCCGTCGGCTCCACCTGTCTTTGGCATGACTTATCCTCATTCTGGTCGGCGGGGTTTGTCGAAAGCACGCCGGGGCGGCATGGAGCGTTGCTTAGCCCAGCTCGATTTCGTTGGCCTGAAGGTAGTCGCGGTTCATCTCAACGCCGAGACCAGGCTTCGATGTCAGCTTGAGGCTGCCGTTCGTGACGTCGAGCGGTCTGTCAATGAGGTGATCGTATTTGCCCAGGTTCCACTCCGACGTTTCGAGTTTGTAGAAGTTAGGCACCGTCATCATCACCTGCGCTCCCGCAACCACGTTAATCGGCCCCGCGGCGTCGTGCGGCGAGACCGGGATGTAATAGGCTTCGCACAGGGCGGAAATCTTCTTCAGTTCGGTAATGCCGCCGGTCCAGGTGACGTCCGGCATGATGTAGTCAGCGAGCTTGTTCTCGAGCACMGGCACGAAATCCCACTTCGTGTGGCCGCGCTCGCCCCACGAGATAGCGGCACTGACCTTTTCACGCACCTGCTTGAGGGCATTGAGGCTCTCTGGCGGGCAAGGCTCCTCAAACCAGTCGATCTGGCCGGCTTCCTCAAGGCTCCGGCACAGGCGAATGGCGGTGGGAACGTCGAAGCGGCCATGCGCGTCGATCAGGATGTCGACATCGGGTCCCGCCGTTTCGCGGATCAGCGCCGTCAGTTCGGCCGCTTCGCGCTCGTCCTTGCGGGTCATGCTGCCGTCGAGGTAGCCGTCCCGCTGTTCGCGGGACAGGCCATCGGCGGTGCGCCCCTGATGGGGGAAAGGATCAAACTTGAGCCCGGTGTGTCCGGATTCGACGATGTCTCGAATTTCGCGGACCACGGCCTCCTTGCTGGTAAATTTGGCCTGGTTGGGATGGGTGTAGAGCGCGATTTCATCGCGTACCGGTCCGCCCAGCAATTCGTAAATCGGCTTGCCAAGAACTTTGCCCCGGATGTCCCAGAGGGCGATGTCGATGGCGCTCACGCATTCGACGGCAGCGCCGCGGCTGCCCATATAGGTGAAGCTGCGGAAAATCTTGTGCCACAGGTGCTCGATCCGCGCCGGATCCTCGCCGGTTACTGCGATGCCGATCTGCCGAAGGATCGTGCAGAGAGCGCGGTTGGCGAGCCTGGTGGTGGTTGTGATCTCTCCCCAGCCGCTCACCCCCTCATCGGTCGTCACTTCGACGAACAGGTACTCTCCCCAATATGAAGCATCGGACTTGATCAGCCACGGCCGAACGCTCGTGATTTTCATCTCTCAACTACCTTTATCTGATTGTCAGGCTAACGATGCTCCAGATCGGAGAGTCTATCCGGCCCGAGCGGCGTTGCGCGCACGCATCTGTTCGAGAACATGCCGGCCGGAACCCTCGACATGGCGGGAAATGAGGTCGGCGGCCTTGTCTGCCTCTCCCGCCTTCACGAGTGCGATGAGTTCGCGATGCTCGCGAAGGATTGCGGCGCGCCGTGCGAGGGTGAAATTGAATCGCCGGCTCACGGCCCGCAGCACCTCGCGATGCTTCCACCAAAGCTCGGCGGCATGGCGGTTATAGTGCCGCTGGTACATCACGGTATGAAAGGCGGTATCCAGCTCACTGTGCCTGAACGTGTCGGCAAAGTTGTTCTCTTCAATCAGACCTTGGATACGTTCGAGTTCGGCTATGTCTTCGACGGTCGCCATATTCACAAACCATCGCGTCAGGGCTGGCTCGATCAGGACTCCGATCTCGTAGATATCGCGGACAAAATCCTGATCTATGGGCCGGACTCGCGCCCCGCGGTTGGCGACAAAAGTGACGAAGCCCTCCCCGCGCAACAGCTGCAGAGCCTCTCGCACGGGGTTGGTCGAGGTGCCGTGGCGCCGGGCGAGATCGGTCACCACAAGCCGCTCGTTGGCTGCGAGGCGCCCCTCAATGATGTCTTCCCTGATCAGTTCATAAAGCGAGGCGCCCTCGCTGGAGGCCCCGATGGGATCAATCCCCGCGGGTGGCTCTGCTTTGAAATCGCTTGTTTCGGCCAAGGCCGGCTCCCCAATTCAATACACACTTTGATCGATATCACGCACGGTTTCCATAAACAATGTACGATTTATCGCGTTGACAGACAATCCATGATCTGAAAACGTACAAAGTGCTCGAAGGGATACACAGAACAGGAAGACGTTCCGCGATCGAACGAGCATGGACCGCTTGCCTCGAAGCAAAGCGGCATGGGAGAGAACCTGGAGGATACCTATGACGAGGATTACACTCGGCGGTGCCGTCCTGCGCGGCACTGTCTCCACTGCTTTAGTGGTATCGCTGTCCGCATCGGCGCTGGGTGCGCCGCCGGTCGATTTGAGCAAGTGGTCGCCGGAATATGTGCGTTCCATTGCGGGCACACAGGATTTTGATACGGCGGCCGATTGCGGCAAAGTCACCCCGCTCGACTACAAGGGGCGACTGACTTTCTGGTATCAGGGCGTGTTCGAGGGCGATCCCGACCTCCTGCGCCAGTACTACAAGGAATTCTTCGAGACCTTCCGCAAGACCTATCCAAACATCCAGCTTGAGGAACAGGCCCTCACCTACAACGACCTTCTTGACAAGTTCCGGACGGCGCTCCTGGGCAATGCCGCGCCGATGGCGGTCCGACTGCAAATCCTGGGTGGTACCGAGTTCGCCGCAAAGGGCTATCTGCAGCCGCTCAAGCCCGAGGATGTGGGGTATTCGACCGAGGATTTCTGGCCCGGCGCCATGAAGGCGGTGACCTGGGACGGGGTGACCTACGGCATTCCAACCAACAACGAGACGATGGCGTTCATCTGGAACGCCGACGTCTTCAAGCGTGCCGGCCTTGATCCGGACAAGGCTCCGGCGACCTGGGACGACGTGGTCAAATATTCCAAGCAGATCCACGACAAGCTCGGCATTTCCGGTTACGGCCTCGTGGCTCGCAAGAATGCCGGCAACACGCCGTACCGGTTCATGCCGCAGCTGTGGGCCTACGGCGGCGGCGTCTTCGACGAAGCCACCGCAAACCCGACCTACAAGGAGGTCGAACTCAATAGTCCCCAGAGCAAGGCGGCGCTGCAAGCCTCGTACGATATGTATGTTCGCGACAAGTCGGTTCCGGTGTCGGCACTCACCAACCAGCAGGCCGATAACCAGCCGCTGTTCCTCGCCGGCCAACTCGGCATGATGGTCTCGCACCCGTCCGACTACAACGTCATGCTAGACTTGCAGAAAAAGGCGACGGGCACCGACAAGGACAAGGCGCAGACCGTCATCGACAACATGCGCTACGGGCTGATTCCGACTGGCCCAGACGGCAAGCGCGCCGTTGTATTCGGCGGCTCGAACATTCACATCCTGAAGCCCGAATATGTCGAGGGCGGCAAGGTGGACGAGCCGGCTGCAAAGGCCATCATCTGCATGTGGACGAGCCCTGAATGGTCGCTGAAGATGGCCTACGCCGGGTCGAACCCGGGCAACCTCAACGGCTTCAAGACCAAATGGATGAAGGAACGTCTGGACAGCATCAAGTTCCTCGATGTCACGACGTCGATGCTGCCATACGGCATCCCGTTTCCAGCGCTGCCGCAGTCTCCCGAGATCATGAACATCATCGTCCCGGACATGCTGCAGAATGCCCTGACCGGAGCGATGACCGTCGATCAGGCAGCGGACGACGCGGCTGAAAAGGTGAAGAGCCTGGTGGAAGGCAAACTCTAGTTTGAACCTGGCTTACGATTCGACCGGCCTGCACCGACGGTGCAGCCGGTTCGTTCCAAGGAAAATAAGGGCGCGCCATAGTGACGATCGTGACCGGTAAGGCCGAGGCTCGCCGAAGATTGCAATCCGGTAGGTCCGGCGTGCTGCGGAGGGTATGGGAGCATCGCGCCGATTACGCCTACGTGCTCCCGGCGATCGCCGTGATGCTCATCGTCATCGCCTATCCGATCTATTACACAATCGAGCTGTCGTTTTTTAAGACGCCGCCAGGCCTACAGCTGCGCGACAAGATCTACGTCGGCTTCGACAACTACACGAACATCCTCACCAGTCCGGTGTTCTGGAAAGTCACCTGGAACACTATGATCTGGACACTGGCATCGACTTTCATCTCCTTCGTCCTGGGGTTTGGCTCCGCGCTGGCGCTCCACCGCGACTTTATCGGCCGCGGCGTCCTGCGCGCTATCCTGATCATTCCCTGGGTTATCAGCGCGGTCGCCGCTTCCTACATCTGGAAGTGGATCTACCATTCGGACTTCGGGGTCATCGGTGCGGTGCTGGTCGGTCTCGGATTGGCCGACCGGCCGCCGAATTTCATCGACAACGTCAGCACGGTGCTGCCCTCCCTGATCGTCGTCAATATCTGGCGCGAGTTTCCGTTTGCCATGATCATGATGATGGCTGGCCTGCAGACGGTCCCCGAACAGCTGCTGAGCGCCGCAAAAGTCGACGGGGCCAGTGCGTGGCAACGCTTCTGGCACGTTACCTTCCCGCATCTGAGCAGCGTCTCGACGGTGACCATCCTGCTGCTCGCAGTGGCCAACTTCAATTCCTTCATCATCCCCTGGATCATGACCGGCGGCGGGCCGTCCAACGCATCGCATATCTGGATCACCCATATTTATGAGCTCGCCTTCGGACGACAGCTATGGGGCGTGGCATCGGCCTACTCGGTGCTCCTGTTCCTCATCCTGATGACGCTGGGCTATTTCTATGTCCGTGCGCTAAGCGGCAACGAACGCAAAGAGGGGAGCGCATGAGCACGATTGCCGAAACAGCCTCTCGGGGTCAGACCCGTCGCCGCATGCGCGTCGACGGATGGCGGTGGGGCGGGCGCATCTTCCTTGTGTTCATGCTGCTTTACACCGCGTTGCCGATGATCTGGATGCTGCTCACTTCGATCAAGTCCGGCTTCGCGGCGATGCAATTTCCGCCGCAATGGTGGCCAGACGAGCCTACCCTTGCCAGCTACCAGAAGCTGCTCGATCCGCAGAACAGCGTCGGCCAGGACTTTCTGCGCTTCTTCTGGAACAGCCTTTTCGTGTCGACTGCCACGACAATCCTTTCGGTGATCGTGGCTGTCCCGGCGGCCTACGCGTTTTCGCGCTTCCGTTTCCCCGGCCGGAACTTCCTGTTCTTCGCCGTGCTGCTGCGCAACATGTTCCCGGCTGTGATCTTTCTCGTGCCGCTGTTCATACTGATGCGCATGCTCGGGCTGGTGAACACGCATGGCTCGCTGATCCTCACCTATCTCACTTTCGGCCTGCCGCTGGCGATCTGGCTGCTCAAGGGCTTCTACGACAACATCCCGGTGCAGCTCGAGCAGGCGGCGCGCATCGACGGGGCAACGCGGTTCCAGGCCTTCATCCTGATCGTGATGCCGCTTTCGACGCCCGGGATCATCGCCACCGCGATCTATTCCTTCATCGGCGCGTGGAACGAGTACATCTACGCCTACACCTTCCTTTCCAAGAACGAGCAGCTGACCCTGCCGGTCGGCATCCAGCGCTTCTTCTCGGAAAACACGACGGACTTTCCGGGCCTGATGGCGGCCAGCTTTATGATGAGCGTGCCTGTCGTCGTGTTGTTCCTCGTCCTGCAGCGATACTTCGTACGCGCCCTTACAGAAGGCGCGGTCAAACACTAGGGAGTTGCCGATGGCCCACGTGGTCCTCAAAGATCTCGTCAAGACCTATGGCGGCTTCAAAGCTGTCAACAACGTTTCGCTGACGGTCAACGATGGCGAGTTCGTCGCGCTCGTCGGTCCTTCAGGCTGCGGCAAGACAACCACGCTCAATCTCGTCGCCGGGCTGATCCCGATCACGTCGGGCGACATCGTCATCGGCGACCGGGTGGTCAACGACCTCGACCCCAAGGACCGGGACATCGCAATGGTGTTCCAGAACTACGCGCTCTATCCGCAGAAATCGGTCTATAAGAATCTGGCGTTCCCCCTGCAGATGCGAAAATTGCCCAGGGACGAGATCGACAAAAAGGTCAAGGACGCGGCGCGAGTGCTCGACATGACGCACCTGCTCGAGCGCAAGCCCCGCGAACTTTCCGGCGGGCAGCAGCAGCGTGTAGCCCTGGGCCGTGCCCTCGTCCGCGACCCCGCCGTGTTCCTCATGGACGAGCCGCTCTCCAACCTCGATGCCAAGCTGCGCGTGCAGATGCGGTCGGAGATCAAGCGCTTCCACCAGGACCTCAAGGCGACGATCATCTATGTGACGCACGACCAGCTCGAAGCGGTGACCATGGCCGACAAGATGGCGGTGATGAACGGCGGCTTCCTGCAGCAATACGATTCACCGGCGCAGGTCTTTGCCCATCCGATGAACATGTTCGTCGCAAGCTTCATCGGCAGCCCGGCGATGAGCCTTATTCCTCTGCAGGCATCGACAGCGAACGGCAACACCGTGCTGACCAGCGCGGAGGGCTGGACCCTTGAGCTCTCGCCGCGCAACGCCCGCAAAGTCGCGGGGGCAACGACCAAGAAAGTCGTGCTCGGCGCACGTCACTCGACGATCAAGCTCCACAAGAGTGCAGTGCCAGGCAGCGTCCCGGCAAAGGCCTACACGGTGGAGCCGACCGGAGACGTCACCTTCGTTCAGGCGTTCCTGTCCGGCGCAATCGTCAATGTCAGCGTGCCGCCGACCATTGCCGTCGCGCCCGATGAGCAGATCTGGCTCGAGTTCGACCAGGAGCGCATGCATCTGTTCGACGGCGAAACTGAAATGGCCCTCAAGGCCGATTGAGACCGGGCGGATGCTTGTGGGACGTGGGCTTGGATGACTACGAAGCTTAAGATCACTGCGATCAAGCCCTATCCGGTGTGGGTGGGAACGCGCAACCAGATGCTCGTCAAGGTCGAGACCGATCACGGCATTTTCGGCTGGGGCGAGAGCGGCTTGAGCGGTCGCGAGAGGGCCGTGGCCGGCGCGGTCGAGCACTATCGCGAGTTTCTCATCGGCCGCGATCCCATGCAGATCGGGCGGATCTGGCAGGAAGTCTATCGCAGCCAGTACTTCGAAGGCGGGCGCGTTCTGCAGGCGGCGATTTCCGCCATCGACATCGCCCTTCACGACATCAAGGGCAAGGCGCTTGGAGTGCCGGTGTACGAACTGCTCGGCGGCAAGCAGCGCGACCGCATCCCCACCTTCGCCTCGACCGGAGACGAGGCCGAGGGCGATGTTGCCATCGAACGAGCCCGCGAACTGCGCGCACAGGGGTGGCAGGCGATCCGCTTCTTCCCCGTCGGGCAAAGCAGCAGGGACATCTTCGAGCCTCGCGAATCTATCGGCGCTACCGCGAGCATGCTGAACAAGGCGCGCGAGGCACTGGGCGACGACGTCGTCCTCGGCATCGACTATCACCATCGGCTGTCGGTGGCCGAGGCGGCCAGCTTCTGCAACAAGCTCGGCCGTGGCGTGCTTGATTTCCTCGAGGAGCCGATACGCGACGAGACACCGGAGGCCTACGAATCCCTGCGGAGGATGACCGACATCCCCTTTGCCATCGGCGAGGAATTTGCCAGCAAGTGGCAGTTCCTCCCCTACATCGAGCGCGGCATCCATCAGTTCAACCGGCTCGATATCTGCAATGTCGGCGGGTTCACCGAGGCGATGAAAGTCGCTGGCTGGAGCGAGGCGCACTATGTGGACCTGATGCCGCACAATCCCCTTGGCCCAGTGTGCACGGCCGCGACCGTGCATCTCGCTGCCGCGGTACCCAACTTCGCATGGCTTGAGACTAGGGCGCCCGAAAGAAAGCTGGGCTTCGACAATTCCAACTTCTTCCCCGTGCAACCACGGCTCGACGGCCCCAATTATCCGGTCAGCGACCTGCCGGGGCTCGGCGTCGAGGTCAACGAAGAGGCAGTCCAGGCGGAGAGCTTTCGTTTTTGGGAAGCGCCTCACCTTAAGCGCCGCGACGGTTCTGTTACCAACTGGTAGTTCCATCCACCGGAGTCTAAAATGACGCATACCCCCGACATTACGCGACCGCCTAAGGACCTGATCGACGCGCTAAGGGAAATCGGCGCCGCGACGGTTGCCGGCACACTTGGCCACATGGGCTTCCGCAATCCGCACATGGTTGGTCCCGTGCCGCAAAACCACGGGAAGTCGATCGTCGGGCCGGCGCTGACGCTACAGTTCCTGCCGCAGCGGCCGGACCTCTTCAACGAGGGAGAATATGCCGATCCGGAGACGCAACTGCACCGGCACGTGCTCTATCACGCGCAGGAGGGCGACGTGGTCGTGGTCGACGCGCGTGGCGACATGAGCTCTGGCGTCTTCGGCGATATGATGTCGACGTATTTCAAGGGCAGAGGCGGCGCGGGCATCGTCATCGATGGATGCATGCGCGACCGGCCCAATGTCGAAAAGCTCGATCTGCCGCTATGGCTGCGCGGCTGGACGCCAAATTATCATGTGCAGACCAGCATCTATCCCAATGCCGTCAACGTTCCGATTGCCTGTGGCGGTGTCACGGTGATCCCCGGCGACATCATCGTCGCCGACGACGACGGGGTGGTGGTGCTTCCCGTGGCAATGGCCGCAAAAGTGATCGATGAATCGCAGAAGCATCACGATTGGGAGGAGTTCTCACGAGCGAAGCTCATGGAGGGCGGGTCCTTGCAACGATATTATCCCCTGCATGACGATGCCCGCGGGGAATACGAGGCGTGGCGCCAAGCCAACTCCAGATCTTGATGGACGGGACGTTGGTCGCGTCTTTCCATACGTGACAACGCATCAAACTACCTCTGAAGGCGCCGCCAGCGAAAAATGAGAAACGCCCGTCACCGTGAGGCAGCGGCCCCCCTGGGACGCCAAATTGGCGACACCAATGAAGCGGCGGCGCTAGGCGTGGCGACAGTCTCCCGACTCCCAAAATGGCGTTCTGGCAGCGGGCGGTCGGCGCTTTGCTCTTGGTCCGATTCACAACCCACTTCAATAATTCCGACCAGTGCGCGAACAAATTCGACCATATCGTTTGCCGTGATGGCTGCCTTGTCGGGACTTTGCCCAACGTTCTCGGCAGCTTCGCAACATGAGCGGCGAATGAGATCGTAGTGTAAATCCCTTTCATCCTCCGGCAACGCGGCCAATTTCATTGCCCTGCGATGAATCAATCGCAGCAATTGTTCCAGAGCTGTTCCGACACTCATGCGTTTTCCCCGCATTGGTCGAGCGTCCCGCGGCCCCAAGGGCGCGCGTTGGAACGTCGATGAGGAGGGTGTTCCCCGTCCCCATGGAGGAAAGGTTGCATCACAGCCGTTAATATATCGTTGCTGGCTAATATAAGACGCTTCGTTCCATCGACCCGGGGGGGCCGGAGACTGATCTTGTTGATGAAGGTAACGTTGCAAAATCCGGGCCCGTCCAAACGCAACAACTGTGGTACACGCGGATCTCCAAGCGAACTCGGTCCTGCGACGTGAGAATCCCATGCGAACAGTGTTGCGCACCCTCTTCCTCGGCCTCGCCGCGGCCAGTCTGTCGCCCGTCTGGGCCGCCGCCGGCGATTGCGGCGATGTTGTCGCCCTGGTGCAGCAGGCCTATCCCAAGGCCAAGAGGAGCGTCGACGGAGCTTCGCTAACACTCGAACCCCATATCAGCATCCCCCTGACGCTCACGGACTACGAAACCCCAGTTGGCCTGGTCTGCAAGATCTGGCCTGCGCATGATGACCTGCTTCTGGTCGCAGTACCGCTGATGGACAGCGTCGAAGCCAGCGAAGACAGGCATGTTGGCGATATTGAGCTTCTGGTCGTCGACAGGAAGAGCCTGGGCGTGCGCCAGCGCCTGCTCCAGCCCGGCCTGATGACCGATGACGCCATCGCCATCCGCAAGGTCGAATTCGATACCGGTCGCTATCGGTTGGCACCCGATGTCTCCGCCTTTGGCTTGCGCATCGAACTGGCAACCCATTCGCAGGTCACTCCTTTCGACGAAACCGGCCTGCGGCTCTATGCCGTCGCCGGCGACACCCTGCGCTTGGTGCTCGGCGGCCTAGCCGTGGCCGGCCATGGCGGCGAAGGCGACGCCAGTTGCGCCGGATCCTTTCATTCCAGCCAGGTCAGCCTGGCGATGGGCGCGGCGAGCCACCACGGCTATCACGACATCACAGCGTTCGAGCAGGCGGATACCGACGAACCCTTGCCCGACAAGGATGGCGAGTGCCAGTCTCATCCAGGCAAATCCGTGAAGCGGACCTACCGGCTACGCTACGACAGCGCCCACTATCCGGTTCCGGCGGCGCTCAAGGCAATGGAGCCGTGAGAAAGCCGCTCGCGTCGAGAAGGCCTGCTTGCACGCGGAGGGCCGCCGCGCGATAGATGTGTTGCTTTGGGAGGATACATGCGGAAAATCTTGGCATCGGCATTGCTGCTGGCGGTCGCGTCATTTGCACACCCCGCCCTGGCGCTGGACAGCAGCGGCACGCCCGTCGTCGTGACACCGCTGGCATCACGCACGACGACTGCTTCCGGCCAGCCGATTACTCTGCCGCAGAAGAACGTGCAGGTTCTGGTGTCGACTTATGACATTGCACCGGGTGCGACCTTGCCGGTGCACAGACACCCCTTCCCGCGCTACGCCTATGTCCAGGCGGGGACGCTGAAGGTCACCAATGTCGAGACCGGCAACAGCAACACATACAAGACCGGAGATTTCATCATCGAAATGATCGGCCAATGGCACCAGGCCACCAACATCGGCGATGGTCCGGTCAAACTGCTGGTGATCGACCAGGTCGAGGAAGGCGCCAAGAACACAGAGTTGCGCCAGTAGCGGCCAAGGCTGACGCGCCTTTGCTACAAGGTTAGCCCCAGGCGCCGACCATCTGCCGTGTCGTAGCGTTCAGCCGGTTGAAGGCATTGATCAGGGCGATCTGGATGACCAGGGCGGCGAGCGCCTTTTCATCGTAATGTCGGGCGGCCTCGTCCCAGACGTCGTCCGGCACCGCGTCGGGCCGGTCGGCGAGCCGTGTGCCGGCCTCGGCCAGCGCCAGGGCTGCGCGTTCGGCATCGGTGAAGTACGGCGTCTCCCGCCAAGCCGCGAGGGCAAAGATGCGCTCGTCCTTTTCGCCGGCCTTCTTCAACTCGCGCGCATGCATGTCGACGCAGAGGCTGCAGGCGTTGATCTGGCTGGCGCGCAGATGGATGAGCTTGCGCGTCACATAGGGCAATTCGGCCGCTTCGGTCGACTTGTCCAGCGCCAGCAGCGCCTGCAGGGATCCGGGAATGAGCACCACCGGATTCTTGATCCTTGCTTGCATGGTCTTCTCCTTTTGAAGGGTTTCGTCAGGGCGTGTCTCGTCGGGCCCGGATGCCGCGCATCCAGGCTTTCTGAGTTCGGATAGTGAGATTAATAACCATCCGGTTATGATTATTCCATAACTCAACGGTTATTTGACTGTCAAGCGCGGAGTTTGCCGTCTGGCCCAAATGGCCACGCGCTGTTCACGCTTTCGCGCCAACCGGCCCGATGCTAGGGCTTGCGGCGACATCATCGATTGGATTGCCCCTTGACCGAAGAAACTCGCCTGCCGCTGATCGAAATCTGTGTCGAAGGCATTGATGGCTTGCTGGCCGCGCAGGCGGCCGGCGCCGACCGGGTGGAACTGTGCGCCAGCCTCATTGAAGGCGGCATCACGCCGAGCCTCGGCACGGTGCGCGCTGCCCTCGACCAGGCGACCGTGCCTTTCCACGTCATGGTGCGGCCGCGCGGCGGCGATTTTCTCTACAGCGAAACCGAGTACGCCTCGATGCTCGCCGATGTCGCAGCGCTGCGCGACCTCGGCGTGCCCGGCGTGGTGTTTGGCTGCTTGAACGCCGATGGCACCATCGACGAGGCGCGCATGAGTGAATTGACGCAAGCCGCCGGCTCGTTGAACGTGACCTGTCACCGTGCCTTCGACATGACCCGCGACCCCGCCGAGGCGCTCGAAGCGCTGATCCGCAGCAAGGTTGGCCGCGTGCTGACCAGCGGCCAGCGCGATACGGCGGTCGAGGGCATGTCGCTGCTGGCGGATCTGGTTCGACAGGCCGGCGACCGCATCGTCATCCTCGGCTGCGGCGGGCTGGACCTCGGCAACATCGCCGAAGTGCGCAGAAGGACCGGGTTGTCAGAAATGCATTTCGCCGCCCTCAAGGATGTGCCGAGCGCCATGGATTACCGCAACCCGCATGTCGGCATGGGCGGCTCCGACCTCGACAGAGAGTACCGCAACACCTTGACCGACACGGACCTCGTGGCGGCCACCATTGCGGCTGCGAAGGCATGAGCGCGACCCCTGCCCCGATCAGCCTTGTATCGGCCGAAGACGAAGCGGCAATCCTCGCGCTCAACAACGAGCACGCAGCCGAACTGTCGTGGCTGGAGCCCGAACGGCTATCCTTCCTGCTCGGCGAGGCGTTTTACACGCGGCGCATCGGCAATCTCGAAGCCTTCATCATGACCTTCGACCAGGACGCCCGTTACGACAGCCCGAATTTCGTCTGGTTCCGCGAACGCTACCCCCGCTTCGTCTATGTTGACCGTGTCGTGGTGGCGGCGCAGGCGCGTGGCCGCGGCCATGCGCGCCGGCTCTATCAGGATCTGTTCGGCCACGTTGAGCGCGCCGGCCACACGCTGGTCACCTGCGAGGTCAACACTGACCCGCCGAACCCCGCCTCGGATGCCTTCCACGCCGCGCTTGGCTTCGCCGAAGCCGGCGACGCCGTCATCCACGGCGGCAAGAAGGCGGTGCGCTACTACATCAGACAGATTTCCGACTGATACATCAGGCGAATCTCCGCCTGATCCCGCTGGCGCTGGCCACACAAAGAAGCCGCAGCTAATATGAATGTTTCCGCCAACCGGAGGAAACGCGATGCCGAGCAACGTCTTTCGCTTCGACGAAAGCTGGCACATCCCCGAGGGCACACCGCAGGAAGTGTGGGAGGTGCTCTCGGATGCCGAATTGCTGCCGATCTGGTGGGGCGATGTCTACAAGGAGGTGGTGCCGCTCGACAGGAAGGGCAAGGCGACCATCGGATCGCGCGCAAGGGCGCGGGCTCGCGGCGCCCTGCCCTACGAGCTGAACTTCATCATCGAGGCCGCCGAGCTCGAACCCGGCAAGCTGGTGGTTGTGAAAACCCTTGGCGATTTCGACGGGCTGTGGCGGGCGGAATTGTCGCCGTCCGGCACCGGGACCCATGTGCAATTGACCTGGCAGGTCACGGTACTGCGGCCGATCCTCAAATTCCTCGCACCGCTGCTGCGGCAGGCCTTCGCCTGGAACCATCGCTGGACGACGCCGCGCGGCGAAGCCGGCCTCAAGCGGTATCTGACGGACAAGAAGCGCCGGTCGGCTTAGCGCCAACAGCGCTCCAGCATTACCAGTTGCGGTTGAGCCATTCGCGTGCCGGTCGCTCGACGATGTAGTAGCTGCAGAGCGCGCAGACGAAGACCCCGGCCAGCATCGGGATCGGCGCGCTGCCTTGCTCATAGACGAATTTGTAGAACGGCTGCTGCCACAGATAGAGCGAGTACGACCACAGCCCGAGCGTCGCCATCGGCCAGGAGGACAGCAATCCGGTCAGATAGCGCGGGCTGAAATCGAGCGCGTTGACGGCCAGCGCCAGCAGCGGCACCGCGAAGAGATAGTGGATCGGCGTCGGCACCCGATCGAGGAACAGAAGAATGGCGAAGATCGATGCCGCCAGTGCCACGTGCCTGCCTCTGAAGATCGCCGGCAGTCTGCCATCCGCCTTGAGCAAGCAGATCGAGGCCGACAGCAGGATCGAGGCGATATGCACATCGGTGCGCCAGTAGGTGGTTTCGTAGTCCATCCCGAACACCCAGTACGAAACCGCGCCATTGGCCATGGCAAGCAAGGCCAGCGCCAGGAGCAGCACGACGACGCGAGAGCGGCTTAAGACGACGACGCTGATCAGCGCCAAGATGATATAGGCGTGCTCCTCGATGCAGAGCGACCAGATATGGTCGAGCGCGCCCGCCCGCGTGACGAGAATGCCGGCATAATTGTAGGTGAATGTCAGCGCGGTCAGCGCCGCCTTCCATTTGAAGGCGATGAATGTGCCGGAGAGCGCAATCATGGCGACGACCACGAAGACCAGAAGTGCCGGATAGATGCGGGAAAAACGCCGCTTGAAGAATTTCTTCAATGGGTAGCGCTCGATGAACAGGATCTCGCTCATCAGCCGGCCGCTGAGCACGAAGAAGAATTCGACGCCCAGCACGCCCAGATTGATCCCGGGAACAGGAAAGAAATGGCCGATCAGCACCAGGGCGATCGACAGGCCGCGCCAGCCATCGAGATAGGCTAGTCTCGTTCTGGCCGCTCTGTCGGCGACGGGTCGGGACGCAACGACATGCGTCGCGGAGATGTCGGTCATGCCGGCTCCCTTCGCATTGAAAGATGCTGAAAGGGTCGCAGGCCGTGATCGACACTAACAACCCGGCTCGCGTTTGGTCACCGGCATAGTGCAGTGCAATATCGCTTTGTGCAAGTGCGAGATTGTCGCTGACGCAGTTCCTGGCGAAGTATGGACGGGAATTGCTTCAAGCAAACGGTTGGCGTGCGTCGGCGATTCCATCGGAACCGGACAGTTGCAAGTCACCGCACGCAAAAAGGGGCCGCAGGGGCCCCTTTCCTTGTGCGCGACTGATGGTGTCAGGCGGTGGCGGCAGCCACAGCGCGCTTGGCCATCACCGCGATCAGATTGGCGCGGTAGTCGGCCGAGGCGTGGATGTCGGTCATCAAATTTTTCGCCGATACCTTCACGCCTTCGAGCGCCGAGGCCGCGAAATTCTTGGCCAGGGCTGCCTCGATCTCCTTCGAACGGAAGACGCCGTCATCACCGGCGCCAGTGACGGCGACGCTGACGCCATCCTTGCCCTTGGCCACGAACACACCGACGATCGCATAGCGCGATGCCGGGTTGCGGAATTTTTCGTAGGCCGCCTTGGCCGGCGCCGTGAAGGTGACGGCGGTAACGATCTCGCCTTCCTTCAGCGACGTCTCGAACAGGCCCTTGAAGAATTTGTCGGCGGCGATCTGGCGCTTGTTGGTGACGATGGTGGCGCCCAGCGCCAGCAGCGCCGCCGGATAGTCGGCCGCCGGATCGTTGTTGGCGATCGAGCCGCCGATCGTCCCCCGGTGGCGCACCGCCGGATCGCCGATCAGCGACGCCAGATGGGCAAGCGCCGGGCAGGCCTTCTTCAGCTTCTCGTCATTGGCAACGTCGTAATGCGTGGTCGCGGCGCCGATGGTCACCGTCTTGCCCGACACCTTGACCCCCTGCAACTCCTTGATCTTCGACAGGTCGACAAGGTCGGAGGGCGCGGCAAGCCGTGTCTTCATCGCCGGGATCAGCGTCATGCCGCCCGAAAGCAGCTTCGCATCGCCCGCCTTGACGAGTTTGGCGGCGTCGGCGACCGAGGCGGCGCGGTGATAGTTGACCGAATACATGCTCGTTCCTCCTCAGTGTTTCGTCGTCGCGCGGATCGCTGCCCACACGGTGGACGGCGATGCCGGCATGGCAAGATCGTTGCTGCCGATGGCGTCGGTGATGGCGTTGATCACCGCCGGCGGCGAGCCGATGGCGCCGGCCTCGCCGCAGCCCTTGATGCCGAGCGGATTGCCCGGGCATGGCGTGTTCGACGTCGAGACCTTGAACGACGGCAAGTCGCCGGCGCGCGGCATGGTGYAATCCATGAAGCTCGCGGTCAGCAGCTGGCCGCCATTGTCATAGTGGGCGCCTTCGAGCAGCGCCTGGCCGATGCCTTGCGCCAGTCCGCCATGCACCTGGCCCTCGACGATCATCGGATTGATGATGTTGCCGAAATCATCGGCGGCGACGAACTGGATGATCTCGGTCATGCCGGTTTCCGGATCGACCTCGACCTCGCAGATGTAGCAGCCCGCCGGGAAGGTGAAGTTCGACGGATCATAAAACGCCGTTTCCTTCAGCCCGGGCTCCATGCCGCCCGGCAGATTGTGGGCGGTGTAGGCGGCGAGCGCCATCTGGAACCATGGCACGTTCTTGTCGGTGCCGGCGACCTTCAGCGCGCCGTTCTCGATGATGATGTCGCCCTCGTCCGCCTCGAGCAGATGGGCGGCGATCTTCTTGGCCTTGGCCTCGACCTTGTCGAGCGCCTTGACGATGGCCGACATGCCGACCGCACCGGAGCGCGATCCATAGGTGCCCATGCCCATCTGCACCTTGTCGGTGTCGCCATGGACGATCGAGACCGAATCGAGCGGCACGCCGAAGCGCTCGTTGACGAGTTGGGCGAAGGTCGTCTCATGGCCCTGGCCGTGGCTATGCGAGCCGGTCAGCACCTCGATCGTGCCGACGGCATTGACCCGCACTTCGGCTGATTCCCACAGACCGACACCGGCGCCCAACGAACCGACCGCCGCCGACGGCGCGATGCCGCAAGCCTCGATGTAGCAGCTCATGCCGATGCCGCGCAGCAGCCCCTTCTTGGCTGCGGCAGCCTTGCGCTTGGCAAAGCCGGCATAGTCCGACGCCTTCATCGCCGCGTCGAGCGAAGCGGCATAGTCGCCGGCGTCGTAGCACATGATGACCGGCGTCTGGTGCGGGAACGAGGTGATGAAGTTCTTGCGGCGCAACTCCGCGGGTGAGACGCCGAACTGGCGCGCGGCGGTCTCCATCATGCGTTCCATGACGAAGGTTGCTTCCGGTCGCCCTGCCCCGCGATAGGCATCGACGGGTGCGGTGTTGGTGTAGATCGCCTTCACATTGGCGTGGATGGCGGGGATGTTGTACTGGCCCGACAGCAGCGTCGCATAGAGGTAGGTCGGCGTCGCCGACGAGAACAGCGACATGTAGGCGCCGAGATTGGCCTTGGTTTCGACCTTCAGGCCGAGGATCTTGTGATCGCTGTCGAAGGCCATTTCGGCATGGGTGTGATGGTCGCGGCCATGTGCGTCGGTCAGAAAACTCTCGGTGCGGTCGGCCACCCATTTGACCGGCACGCCGGTCTTCTTCGACGCCCACAGGCAGACGATCTCTTCGGGATAGATGTAGATTTTCGAGCCGAAGCCGCCGCCGACATCGGGCGCTATGACCCGCAGCTTGTTTTCCGGCGCGACATTGTAGAACGCGCTCATCACCAGCCGTGCAACATGCGGGTTTTGTGAGGTCGTCCAGCAGGTGTAGTGGTCCTCTGCCTTGTCGTAGTGGCCAAGCGCCGCGCGCGGCTCCATGGCGTTGGGCACGAGGCGATTGTTGATGATATCCATCTTGACGACATGGGCCGCCTTCCTGAACGCCGCGGCCGTCTCGTCGGCATTGCCGATGTCCCAGTCGAAGATCAGGTTGTTGTCGGCCTCGGGGTGGATCTGCGGAGCACCCTTGTCCATGGCCTTCGAGGCATCGACGACGGCCTTCAGTTCCTTGTAGGTGATCTCGACCGCCTCGGCGGCATCACGCGCCTGCCCCTTGGTCTCGGCCACGACGATGACGACGGCATCGCCGACGTATCGGACCCGGTCGAAAGCAAGTGGCGACCACGCCCCCATCTTCATCGGGGAACCATCCTTGGAGTGGATCATCCAGCCGCAGATGAGGTTGCCGATGCCGTCGGCCTTGAGCTCCTTGCCGGTCAGCACGCCGATGACGCCGGGCATGGCTTGAGCCTTTTTGACGTCGATCTTCTTGATCTGCGCATGCGCGTGCGGGCTGCGCACGAAGGCTGCGTGCTTCATGCCGGGAACCACCATGTCGTCGACATAGCGGCCGGCGCCGGTGATGAATCGTTTGTCTTCCTTGCGCGCGACCCGAGCGCCAACACCTTCAATGCCCATCAGAAATTCCTCCCGAAATGCTGAAATAGCGAATAGTGAGTAGTGATTGGCGAATTGTGGTGAGTTGGCGTTTCGTCAGACTGCTGACTATTCGCTACTCCCTATTCGCTGTTCACTTCCTTCTCACGCCGCTTGCCTGGCTTTGCCCTTCGACCCCTTGGACATCGTCTTCGATGCGGCAAGGATCGCCTTCACGATGTTGTGGTAGCCGGTGCAGCGGCAGATGTTGCCCTCGAGTTCGGTGCGCACCGTCGCTTCGTCGAGGCCTTCGGGGTGGCGGTTGATCATGTCGGTCGCCGTCATGATCATGCCCGGCGTGCAGAAGCCGCACTGCAGCCCGTGATGCTCCTTGAAGGCGGYCTGCACCGGATGCAGATCGGCGCCATTGGCAAGGCCCTCGATCGTCACCACGGTCGAGCCGGAGGCCTGTACCGCGAGCATCGAGCAGGATTTGACCGCCTTGCCGTCGACATGGACGACGCAGGCACCGCATTGCGACGTGTCGCAGCCGACATGCGTTCCGGTAAGGCCGAGATTCTCGCGCAGGAAGTGAACCAGAAGCGTTCGGTCCTCGGCAGCGCCGCTGACCCTTTTTCCGTTCACCATCAACGAAATGTCCGACATGCTTCCTCCCTGGGTATCAACCTTGGTCATCACACTGCCGACGCGGTGTTGGCGCTTCGGCCATGCGTTATTCGTACACTGCACAATCGACAAAAAACAGCACGTCGCAAACTCGTTACATTGTACTTTCGGTCATGGGCCGAGCCCAAACGCACGGCCCCGGTCGCCCATTGCCAAAACAGGGTTTGAGGGCAACAATGTTATCAGACGCCCGCGCGCCCGACGCGCATAAAACAGCGTCGGAGGAAATGCGGAGAACACCGCTGGCCAGTTCACGGACGCGCTATGCATGCGGCCTGTCGGCGCTCACCACGGATGAGCCCGACATGGACGCATTCGCCAAGGCGATCGCGTTGGAGGCCGCGGCAATCGACGCCGGCTTCGCGCTGCTGTTCTTTTCCCAGAGCCTGGTCGAGGCCGACACCCTTTCCCAGGCGCTCATGAGCCACGCGCCCGCGCTTCATCACGCGGGCTGCTCGACCGCCGGCGAGATCACGCCGCAAGGCCTTGAGGATGGCCACGTGCTCGCCATGCTGCTTCCGTCCGCCGCGTTCACCGCCGTCAGCGTGATGGTCGACGATCTGTCCTCGTCGGGCATGGACAGGATCACCAGCGAGGTCGAGGCCTTGCGGCGGTCGCTGCGCGCGCGCCTGGGTTGCGACCGCACCAAAGGCACGTTCGCGCTGTGCTTCATCGACGGGCTCTCCTATGCCGAGGAAGCGGTGAGTTCGGCCATCCATTGGGGCCTCGACGACATACCGCTGCTCGGCGGCTCGGCCGGCGACGACCTGAAGTTCGAGACGACGCGCCTGATCTCGAACGGCAACGTCACCTCCGACAGCGCCATCATCGTGCTGATCGCCACCGAAATCCCTTTCCACGTCTTCAAGACCGACAATTTCGTTCCCACCGACGAGAAGCTGGTGGTGACCTCGGCCGATCCCGATCACCGCATCGTGCGCGAGTTCAACGCCACCAACGCGGCGGAGGAATATGCCGCGTCCGTCGGCATCGTTGCTCAGACGCTAACGCCGCTGAGTTTTGCCTCGCATCCGGTGGTGGTGAAGGTAGGCGGCGAATATTATTGCCGGTCTATCCAGAAGATGCATCCCGATGGCTCGCTGTCGTTCTTCTGCGCCATAGACGACGGGGTCGTGCTGTCGATCGCCCAGCCCAAGGACATGGTCGAATCGACGCGCGCCGCGCTCAGGGATGTCGAGGAGCGGCTTGGCGGCATCGACATGATCCTCGGCTTCGACTGCGTGCTGCGCCGCCTGGACGCGCGCAACCGCCAGGTGTTTCGCGATATCTCGGAGCTCTACCGGGTCAACAATGTCATCGGCTTCGGCACTTATGGCGAACAATACCGGTCGATGCATTTGAACCAGACCTTCACCGGCATCGCCTTTGGCGAACGACAGGCGGCGGAATAAGATGCCGCTCAGGGACATCAACGATCTCGAAAAGCTGAAGAAGATCAACGCCGCACTGGTCAGCCGTGTCGAGCGGTCGATGGACCAGCAGGGCAATGCCTTCTCGCTGTTCCAGACCGCGATTTCGCTGGAAAATCGCGTGCGCACGCGCACCGAGGAGCTGCATTCGACCTTGCGCCGGCTGGAGCAGTCGAACATCGACCTCAGCGCCGCCAAGGAAAACGCCGAACTGGCGAACCTGTCCAAGACCCGCTTCCTCGCCGCCGCCAGCCATGACGTGCTGCAGCCGCTGAACGCGGCCCACCTCTCGGTTTCGGCGCTGGCCGAAGTGCAGACCAGCGACGAGGGCAGGAAGCTGGTGCGGCAGGTCGAGCGCTCGCTGGAGACGATGGAGGACCTGCTTCGCACGCTGCTCGACATCTCCAAGCTCGACGCCGGTGTGGTGCAACCCGACACCGGCGACGTCAGCCTGGAGGCGCTGTTCTCGTCGCTGCGCTCGGATTTCCTGCCGGTGGCGGAACTGAAGGGACTGTCGCTGAAATTCCGGCCGGTCAACGCCGTGGTCCGCTCCGACCGAACGCTGCTGCGCCGCATTCTGCAGAACATTCTCTCCAATGCGCTGGGCTACACACGCTCGGGCGGTGTGCTGGTCGGCACCAGACATCGTGGCGACACCATCCGCATCGACGTCGCCGATACCGGCTGCGGCATTCCCGAAGACCAGCGCGAGGCGGTGTTCGAGGAATTCCATCGCGGCACCTCGTCGGCCAATGCCGAGTTGGACGGCGGCGGTCTCGGGCTCGGGCTTGCCATCGTGCGCCGCATGGCCAGCGCGCTCGGCCATCCCGTGACATTTTCATCCAAGGTCGGGCGCGGCACGATCTTCCACATCGATGTTCCGGTCGGAATCGGCGCCCCGGCCGACGCCATCGCCAGCAGCGCCGACATGGAACGGCCGCGCGGCTACGGCCTGTTCGGCACCAAGGTGCTGCTGATCGAGAACGATGTCGAGGTGCTGCAGGCCATGACCTTCCTGCTCGAACGCTGGCAATGCCTGGTGCGGGCCGCGACCTCGACCGACGACGCCCTCGACATGCTGGGCGATACCGACTGGGTGCCCGACATCGTCATCGCCGACCAGCATCTCGACGGCGGCGATCTCGGCACGGCCACCATCGCCGAGGTCCGCGACTATCTCGGCCGCGCCGTGCCGGCGCTGATCGTCACCGCCGACAGTTCCGAAGCCGTCGCCAAGGCGGCGCGCGCCGGCGGCATCGAACTGATGCGCAAGCCGCTGAAGCCGGCGCAATTGAGGGCGCTGCTGGCGCATCTACTGGCTTAGCGAATGATCAATGGGATTCTTGAATGTCTAGGAAAGCCGGCGTCGTTACTCCTATCGTCGGCACCGTTTAAATTCTGGAAATTCCGAAAAACTGTTGAAGATGACCTTCCAGAAATCCGCATAGATTACGTTTCTGCGAGCAACAAATTTTCATTCACATGCGATAACGATGAAAAAATAGACACCATATTTATAGAATCTGACAATTTGGGTCGAGAGCTTCTTGATATCCCCTTTTCATCCAGTCGCAACGATGTGCTGGGTACCCTCGGTGTGCCCTCGAAAAGCGGCGACGCACGGAGAGATCCCATTTTGGGTGAATACGGCCCTTGGGACCGATTTGATAAAGCAGACTATTCGATACATATTTTGTATCACGCTTATGTTGACAGAATAAGGAGGGTGACCTTGGCGCGCGCCGACGCAGTCTCGAGATGATAATTCTAAGATGCGAATTGCGGTGACAGTGCACTTTTATCGAGGCAATTACGGCGACAGTGCACTTTCATCATGTCTGCCACTCGCCCTGACAAATCACCCGGCCCAAAGAATCGACAATGATAGTACAGTTCTATGGCATCACCTTCGACCTGCCTGCCGGATGGGAAGACATAACCGACGACCTTCCCGCAGGATCACCACCCACCTTGGCTAGAGCATCAGGTGTCGGCGCCCTTCAATTCTCTATTGCGAAGTATCGTGCTGGGGAAAAGCCAAACGCAGGTTTCGGCGTCCTTAGATCGTTCATGATTGAATTTTGTCAAAACAACCTCATAGACGCCAAGCGTATTTGGGCACGAAAATTTGACAGCACAATGTGCGTCGGCGTCTCCTCAGAGACTGAAGATAAGACGTTGTCCGCGTGGTATTTATCAAACGGAAACGATTTTGCATTCGTGACATACGTCGCCCTGGGTGTGGAAAACGACCGTATGAATAAGGAGTTGGATGAAGCGACAGAAATTGTTTCGTCTATATCGCTTTAGCGCCCCGAAACACGCGCTATTCAAGGTGAGAATTACTGTGACAAGTGCGCTTTTTTCGCGATGTTCGCTTGGGCGCCATTTCATAACGAGGGGATTTATTAATGGGAGATCAACCGCGATTGCGGTATGAAAATAATTTATGGATGCTAGAAGGTCTAAGGGGGAATATCATCTCAAAGAAGTTAGAGATTTCTTCCGACTTTGTTCGTTGCTGGATGATTCGTTCTTGACCGCCGCTGATACCGTCAAAGAATGGATTGATGGACGCACGCAACAGAATTTTCCTATGTGGAAGATCGTTGCGGCAGCATTCTTATCAAAGTCACGGTTAGCATCCGAGAAAGCCACAGCATGGCTGCCCTCACTAGCAGACGAAGACCTTCGCGAACTCCAGCCCTATTTGTCGGATATTGTGTCGTCCAGATGGGTTAACCAGAAAACGCGTCATCTCGCGAGAAAGTACGTCAATCGGTCGCATTATTAAATTTCAATATGACGAAAAGCACTTTTTGCCAACCGGCGCCACCACCCCACCCCCGTTCCGCTTCGCCTCAAAACCCCGCCTGATCCCTGAACAACTCCGCATTGTCCAGTTTCGACACCTCGATCACCGCTTGCGTGCGGCTGTACACATTCAGCTTGCGCAGGATTTCCGACACATGGGCCTTGACCGTGGTTTCGCCGACCTGCAGCTCGTAGGCGATCTGCTTGTTGAGCAGGCCCTGACGCAGCATCTGCAGCACCCGCAATTGTTGCGGCGTCAGCGTCGACAGGCGCTGCACCATGTCGGCGCGGTCGACGCTGTCGGCGTCCGGCGTGCGGGCTTCATAGGTTTCCGGCACATAGATCGCACCTTCCATCACCGAGCGTATGGCGGCGGCGAGGTCGCTCTTGCGCGCCGATTTCGGGATGAAGCCGGCCGCCCCATAGGACAGCGCCTCGGAAATGATTTTTGGCTCCTCATAGCCCGAGACGATGACCACCGGCAGGCGCGGATAGCGAGTTCGGAGCTGCAGCAGCCCTTCGAAGCCGTGCACGTCGGGCATGCTGAGGTCGAGCAGCGCCAGATCGAACGGCTTGGCGCCGGCCAGAAGATCGAGCGCCTCGGTGATCGAGCGCGCCTCCACCGTGTCGACTTCCGGATAGGCCATCTGCACCGCGCTGTGCAGCGCCTCGCGAAACAGCGGATGGTCGTCGATGATCAGGAACCGGGCGCGATCGTGGATTGCGGTCATGGGGTTCATTTCGGCTCAGGGGCGATTGATGCATGTCGCCCAAAAGTGGCCCCGGTTTTGGGTGAACGACATGCATGAGACAAAGACCTAAAGCGCGTCGCCTCAAATCCGTTCAAACGCGACGCGCTTTAGAATAGCCTCGCGACCATGGCCAGATTATTGCCAAATAGTACATCGCCATCTCCATCGGGAAGCGCGGCCGCGCTTTCTCGATCGCTTCGCCTTGCCCGGGCGCACAAATCGGCCGAATGTTCCGGCAACCAAGCAGAGACCCACATGACCGCCTTCGTCCTTCCCTCGCCCGCGACATCATCGGTGGCCGTTGCAGGTTCGCCCGAGCGTTTTGCGGTGCGCCGTATCTTCTGCGTCGGCCGCAACTATGCGGCGCATGCCCGCGAATTCGGCAATGACGAGCGCGATCCGCCCTTCTTCTTCACCAAGCCGGCCGATGCGGTGGTCGATTCCGGCACCACCATCCCCTACCCGCCCTTGACCGGCAATCTGCACCACGAGATCGAACTGGTCGCCGCGATCGGCAAGCCGGGCTTTCGCATCGCGCGCGAGCGGGCTCTAGATCATGTCTGGGGTTATGGCGTCGGCATCGACCTCACCCGCCGCGATCTGCAGGATGAAGCCAAGAAGACGGCGCGGCCCTGGGACTGGTCGAAGGCGTTCGACCGCTCCGCGCCTTGCGGCCCGCTGGTCCCCGCGGCGAAAGCCGGCCACCCGCAAAAGGGCCGCATCTGGCTCGCCGTCAATGGCAAGGTCAGGCAGGATGCCGACCTCGCCGAACTGATCTGGCCGATCGCCGATATCGTATCGATCTGCAGCGAGGCGGTGGAACTGGAACCCGGCGACCTGATCTTCACCGGCACGCCGGCCGGTGTCGGCGCGGTAGGCCCAGGCGACACGATGACTGGCGGCGTCGACGGCATCGGCACGATCGAAATCACCGTCGGCCAGCCGAGGTGAGCGCATGAGCGACATCGTCCTGCACAACTACTATCGCTCCTCCACCTCCTATCGGGTGCGGATTGCGCTGGAGATGAAGGGGCTGAGCTATGTTTATGTCCCGCATCATTTGCGCCATGGCGAGCATCTGGAGCCAGCCTATCTCGCGGTCAATCCGCAAGGGCTGGTGCCGGCGCTGATCCTCGACGACGGAACGCTCTTGACGCAATCGCTGGCGATCATCGAATTCCTCGACGAGACCCGTCCCGAACCACCGCTGCTGCCGAAGGACGCGGCTGGCCGGGCGCGGGTCCGGATGCTGGCGCAGATGATCGCCTGCGACATTCATCCGGTGAACAATCTGCGCGTGCTGACCTCGCTGCGCACCTTGTTCGGCGCCGGCGACCACGACATCGCCAACTGGTTCCGCCACTGGGTGAACGAAGGCTTTCAGCCGCTGGAAAAGATCCTGGCTGCCTCGGCCGAGACAGGAACATTCTGCCATGGCGACATGCCGGGCTTGGCCGACATCTGCCTGGCTGCGCAGGTCACCAGCAATGCCCGTTTCGGCCTCGACATGACGCCTTACCCGACGATCGCGCGCATCAACGCCGCTTGCATGGCCCTTTCGGCCTTCCAGAAGGCGGCTCCCCAGAACCAGATCGATGCCGAGTAGGACTTCATTCGCTCCGGMCACCATGTTTGGCGGATTCGATTTCCGCTTGACCGCACAGGGAATCGGCTATCGTTTCCCACAGGCCATTTGAAGGTTGGGAGTTACCAATGAAAGCCGTCGTCTTCGAGAAATTCGGCGAAGCGCCGACGATCCAGACCGTTCCCGATCCGAAACCGGCTGCCGATGGCGTCGTCATCAAGGTCGAGGCGACCGGGCTGTGCCGCAGCGACTGGCATGGCTGGATGGGTCATGACGACGGCATCCGTCTGCCGCATGTACCGGGCCATGAGCTGGCCGGTGTCGTGGTTGCCGCCGGCAAGCATGTCACCCGCTGGAAGGCCGGCGAGCGCGTCACCGTGCCGTTCGCCGTCGGCTGCGGCCACTGCTTCGAATGCACCTCGGGCAATCACCAAGTCTGCGAACATCAGACGCAGCCCGGCTTCACCGGCTGGGGCTCGTTCGCCGAATATGTCGCCATCGAACACGCCGACACCAATCTCGTGCGCTTGCCCGACGAAATGGAATTCGCCACCGCCGCCAGCCTCGGCTGCCGCTTCGTCACCTCGTTTCGCGCCATCGTCGATCAGGGCCGGGTGACGCCGGGCGAATGGGTGGCGGTGCATGGCTGCGGCGGCGTCGGCCTGTCGGCGATCATGATCGCCAGCGCGATGGGCGCCAATGTCATCGCCATCGACCTCACCGACGAGAAGCTCGATTTCGCCAGGAAGATCGGCGCCGTCGCCACCATCAACGCGTCGAAAACGCCGAATGTCGTCAAGGCCGTGAAGCAGATCACCAATGGCGGTGCGCACATGTCGATGGACGCGCTCGGCCACCCCACCACCTCATTCAACTCGATCGCGAACCTGCGCCGGCGCGGCCGCCATGTGCAGGTCGGCCTGATGCTGGGGGAGCACGCCCGCCCACAGGTGCCGATGGACAAGGTGATTGCCTTCGAGCTCGAGATTCTCGGCAGCCACGGCATGCAGGCCTATCGCTACCAGGCGATGATGGAGATGATCCGCAACGGCAAGCTCAAGCCCGAACTTCTGGTCGGCAAGAAGATCAGCCTCGACGAGGCGCCCGCGGCCTTGATGGCGATGGGCGGCTTCGAGGGTATCGGCATCGGGGTGGTGACGAAGTTCTAGGGACAGGAGCCGCCGCCCCGGAACTACCTGGCAAATTTCTTCGCGCCGAACACGCATAGCACCACACCGAGCGTCACGACCACCATTAGCGGACTGACCTGCTCATGCAGCAGCGTCGCCGCCAGCGCCAGGCCAAAGAACGGCTGCAAAAGCTGTAACTGTCCGACGGCGGCGATGCCGCCTTGCGCAAGGCCGCGGTACCAGAACACGAAGCCTATCAGCATGCTGAACAGCGAGACATAGGCGAGCCCAATCCAGGCGTTGGAGCCGACGCTGGCAAAGGATGGCGGCAGCGTCGCGAAAGTCAGCACCAGCATGATCGGCAGCGACAGCACCAGCGCCCAGCAGATCACTTGCCAGCCGCCGAGCTTGCGCGACAGCGCTGCACCCTCGGCATAACCCAGGCCGCAGACGACGATGGCGGCCAGCATCAGACCATCGCCGACCGGCGAGGCTGTCACGCCCTGCATCAGGGCAAAGCCCGCGACAAGCGCGCTGCCCACGCACGAGAACAGCCAGAACGCCGGGCGAGGACGTTCACCGCCGCGCAGCACGCCGAAAATCGCCGTCGCCAGCGGCAGCAGGCCGACGAAGATGATGGAATGGGCCGAGGTGACGTGCTTGAGCGCCAGTGCCGTCAGCAGGGGAAAACCCACCACCACGCCGAGCGCGACGATGACCAGCGACAGCAGATCCCCTCGCTCCGGGCGCTTTTGGCGGAACACCAGCAGCAGGGCGAGACCAAGCAGTCCGGCAATCGCCGCGCGGGCCGATGTCACGAAGGTTGGATCGAAATCCATCACGGCGACGCGCGTTGCCGGAAGCGAGCCGCTGAAAATCAGCACGCCGACGAATCCGTTCACCCAGCCGCTCGCCATCTTGTCCATCACAGGCTCCGTTTGTTTCGCCCTCTATCGGGCCTGCACCTATGGCGTCGCCAGAGACAATGGGGTACAATTTTGCAAAACTGTAATGGTCGACTAGGCAGTACAGATGACGATAACAGCGCCTGAGACTGAGGACACGGTCACTTTGGTCGAGAGTGTGATGGCAACTGTCCGCCAGCGGATTGCCGCGCGCAGCCTGACTCCGGGAGCGCGATTGCCGTCGATCCGCGCCTTCGCCAAATCCATGCAGGTTTCCAAATCCACCGTGGTCGAAGCCTATGAGCGGCTCGCCGCAGAAGGCGCGATCCGCTCCCGGCCGGGCTCAGGCTTCTATGCCGCCGGCTCGCTGGCGCCGCTGTCTCTGGCCGAGATCGGTCCCCGGCTCGATCGCGCGGTCGATCCGCTCTGGATCTCGCGCCAGTCTCTGGAGGCAGGCGATGACAGTCTGAAACCCGGCTGCGGATGGCTGCCGGCCGCGTGGATGCCCCAGGCAGGGTTACGCCGTGCGCTGCGCACCGTGGCCCGCGCCGAGGATGTCGCGCTCGCCGACTACGGCACGCCGCTCGGCCTGCCGCCGCTGCGGAACCTGCT
Organism: Mesorhizobium sp. P2_D1; assembly: GCF_056404455.1. Lineage (NCBI taxonomy): Bacteria > Pseudomonadati > Pseudomonadota > Alphaproteobacteria > Hyphomicrobiales > Phyllobacteriaceae > Mesorhizobium > Mesorhizobium sp. P2_D1. The sequence continues at coordinate 73,409 of NZ_JBFUDZ010000009.1, read as the reverse complement.
GGCGAGGCGCATGGCCGAACATAGCATCGAAGCCTCTCCCGAACAGATCATGTTGACGGAATCGGGCACGCAGGCCATCGATCTCCTGTGCCGGTTCCTGATCGAGCCCGGTGACACGGTACTGGTCGACGATCCCTGCTATTTCAATTTCCACGCTCTGCTGCGCGCCCACCGCGCCAAGGTCGTCAGCGTTCCCTACACACCGTCGGGGCCGGATATCGACCTGTTCGCGCAGGCGTTGGCCGAGCATCGGCCTCGCCTCTACATCACCAATTCGGCCATCCACAACCCGACCGGCGCGATCCTTTCGCCAGTCACGGCCCACCGGCTGCTCAAGCTCGCCGATCAATCCGACCTGACCATCGTCGAGGACGACATCTTTGCCGATTTCGAACATGCGCCAGCCCCCAGGCTGGCGGCATTCGATGGACTGAGCCGGGTCGTCCAGATCGGCAGTTTCTCCAAGACGCTGTCCGCGTCGGTTCGCTGCGGCTTCATCGCAGCACCCCGCGACTGGATCGAGCGCCTGACCGATCTCAAGATCGCCACCACCTTCGGCGGCGGGCGGCTTGCAGCCGAACTGGTGCTGACACTGCTGAAGGACGGCAGCTACCGCAAGCACATGGATCTGCTGCGGGCACGACTTTCGCGCGCCATGGGCGAGACGAACACCCGCCTGAGGGCAATCGGCATCACGCCCTGGATCGACCAGCCGGCCGGCATGTTCCTATGGTGCAGCCTGCCGGATGGCGTCGATGCGGCCGAAGTCGCCCGCCGGGCTCTCTCCGACAACATCGTGCTGGCCCCCGGCAATGCGTTCAGCCTATCCCAGGCAGCCAGCCGCTTCCTGCGCTTCAACGTTGCCCAGTGCGCGGACCAGCGGATTTTCAAGGTGGTTGAGGCGGCGATGGCGCGTTGACGTTGCGAGGTGGTCAGCGAGCCGCACAGACCTCCCGCACGCAGTCGCGCAACCAGCGCTGTGCCGGATCGGCATCGAGACGCGGATGCCAGAGCATGGAGATGGTGACCTCCACGGTGGTGACCGGCAGCGGAAAGCTGTGCATGCCGGCGCGCGCGCCTTCGGTGTGCCGCTCGGGCACGCTGGCAATCAGGTCCGATGCACGCGCCAAGGCAAGCGTCGCCGAAAAGCCGGAAACCATGCACACGACAGTCCGCTGGAGTCCGAGCCGCTCAAGGGCTTGATCGATCGGCCCTTTCTCGCGGCCACGCCGCGAAACACTGATGTGGCGACCTGCCGCGTAGCGGTCGGGCGTCACGACGCCCTCGCTCAAGGGATGGCCAGCGCGCACGGCACCGATGAAGCGGTCGCGAAACAGGGCCTGGATACGCATCTCAGGCCCGGTTTCACCAGCGACGCCGATTTCTAGGTCAACCGCCGCCTCGCGCAGCGACGTGACATCCTTGTCGGACTTCGGCGCGAAACGCAGTCGCACGCGTGGCGCCTCCGCTTCGATGCGAGCAACAAGGCGCGGCGCGAACTCTTCCACGAAGCTTTCATTGGTGCGCAGTGTGAAAGTCCTGGCGAGACCTGAAAGGTCGAGGAGCGTGGCAGGGCGCAGGAGTGTTTCCGCATCCTGGACGACGCGACCAGCCTGCTGCCGCAACTCCTGCGCACGCGGTGTCGGAACCAGGCCGCGGCCGGCGCGAACCAGCAGCGGATCGCCCGTCGCCTCGCGCAGCCGCGCCAGCGTCCGGCTCATCGCCGAGGGGCTGAGACCAAGACGATTGGCGGCGCGCGCCACACTGCCTTCGGTCAGCAGAACGTCGAGAGCGACGAGCAAATTGAGATCGGGCGATGCCATCGGCGGATCATAGCACACGATATGGCGTTTGGTGCACGAATAACATGCAAATGCTGCGCCTTCCGCCATATCAACCAAGAGACTAGATCTCCGACAGCTCCGGTTCTGGAGCCGATGGAAAGGAGATCGCCTTGGCAATCGCACAGCAAAATGAGCGCGTATCGGCGCCGCCCCAGGTCCAATCCTCCCGCCGGGCGCTGGCGAGCCTTTCGCTCGCCACCCTGCTGTCGTCGCTGGGAACCAGCATTGCCAGCGTCGGCCTGCCGTCGCTGATGCAGGCGTTCGGCGCTTCGTTCCAGTCGGTGCAGTGGGTTGTTCTGGCCTATCTGCTCGCCATCACCACATTGATTGTCAGCGCCGGACGGCTGGCCGACATGTTCGGGCGCCGGCCGTTGCTGCTTGGCGGCATCGCGCTGTTCACGCTGGCATCCATACTCTGCGGCCTGGCGCCAACGCTCTGGCTGCTGATCGCCGCGCGGGCCGTGCAAGGACTTGGTGCGGCGCTGATGATGGCGCTGACGCTGGCTTTTGTCGCCGAAACGGTGAGCAAGGCCAAAACCGGCAGCGCCATGGGCCTGCTCGGCGCCATGTCCGCAATCGGCACGACACTCGGGCCGTCGCTCGGCGGCCTTCTGATCGCGGGCTTCGGCTGGCGGGCGATTTTCCTCGTCAACGTGCCGCTGGGCATGCTCACCTTCGCTCTCGCCTATCGTGCCTTGCCGGCGCGCGGCAAGGCAGCCCAGACCGATCCAGGCAAGTTCGACGCCGTAGGCACCGCCCTGCTGGCCCTGACGCTGGCCGCCTATGCGCTGGCCATGACTCTAGGCAGGGGCAATTTCGGCGCACTCAACCTCGGCCTGCTGATAGCTGCCGGCATCGGCGTCGTTCTGTTCGCCGCTGCGCAGGCGAAAGTGAAGAACCCCTTGATCAAGCTTGCCGGCTTCCGTGACCTCCAGTTGAGCGCCAGCCTGGCGATGAGCCTCGTCGTCGCAACGGTGATGATGGCGACCCTGGTGGTTGCCCCGTTCTACCTGTCGCGCGGGCTCGGGCTAGATGCCGCTATGGTCGGCCTCGTGCTGTCGACCGGCCCGCTCCTCTCGGCCCTGTCGGCGCTGCTGGCCGGACGCCTGACCGACCGCTTCGGAGCCCACAGGATGATGGTTGCCGGCTTGGCCACCCTCGCCACCGGCACCTTCCTGCTGTCGCTCGCCATGACGAAACTCGGCATTGCCAGCTATGTCGTGCCGATCACCATCACCTGCATCGGCTACGCGCTGTTCCAGACGTCCAACAATGCAGCCATCATGACCGGTGTTGGCGCCGGCGAGCGCGGTGTCGTCTCCGGCCTACTCAATCTGTCGCGCAATCTCGGCCTCATCACCGGCGCATCGTTGATGGGCGCCGTCTTCGCCGTCGCATCGGCTGGGGAACAAGACATTCTGAGTTCCGTGGCCGCCGCCCGGGGAATGCAGGTGACCTTTCAGACGGCAACGGCACTGGCGCTGGTCGCGCTGTTCCTTGCGCTGCTCTCGGCCCGCACCGTTGGCCGCGCGCAGCCCAGCGTTTCGTAACGCTCAGGCCCCTGCCCGTTTTCGGCGCTCGTAGAGCATGACCAGCGTTTCAGCGGTGAGCGCCGGCTTTTCCTCGCCTTCGATCTCTACCGTGTTGGCCGCCTTCATCAGATACTGGCCAGGGCCTCTATCCTCCATGGACAACAGCACGGCGCGCAGCCTGATACGCGCGCCGACCTTGACCGGCGCCAGGAAACGCACCTTGTCGAAACCGTAGTTGAACGCAGCCTGGGTGTTTTCGGGCACGATGCCCATGCCGAGCGCCAGCGCGCCGATGATCGACAGCGTCAGGTAACCGTGCGCGATCGTCGTGCGGAACGGGCTTTGCCGTCGCGCCCGCTCAGGGTCGACATGAATCCATTGATGGTCGCCGGTGCATTCGGCGAACTGGTTGATACGATTCTGGTCGACCGTCGTCCACTCAGACACGCCAAGCTCCTGCCCGGCCATCGTCCTCAATTGCTCGTAGGTCGGCGGCGTCTTGAGCCGTATTTCAGTCATTCCTGGTTTCCCGATAGCTTCCAACGCCTCCGGACCACGAACTGGCGGCCCCTGTCAATTCGCCCTGCGCGAATCCGTTCCGCCGACTTCGGCCGCGATCGTGCCATGCCGCCCGCCGCAACGGCAGGGTAAATCGGGATTTCTATGGCTTTCGGGCTGCCGGCGGCAACAATGCCACCTTGGCCGGAGACCGCTACTTCCTGTCGTAGCCGGCGCGGATTTCCTCCATCGCCTCCTTGATGCGCGTGCGCAGGATGTCGACCGATTCGGTGCCGGATTTCTTGACCAGTTCAGCCACTTCGCCGGCGTTCTTCAACGCAGCCTCGAAGGATTTGCGCGCGAATTCCGTCTGTTTGGCCATCAGTTCCTGCGGATTGCCCGGCGCCCTGTAGCTTTGCGCCATCTCGGTAACCTCGCGCAGCGTGTCCTGCAGCATTTCGCGCTGCCTGGACAACAGCGAGGTCGCGCCGGCAGCACTGGCTCGGGCCGATTTTTCCAGCGCTTCGAGGTTCTTGCGATGATGCGCAAGAATTGCCTCTACATCGACGTTGGGCACTTTGAGGTCGCGGCCGAACTTGCCGAACATGTCCATGAAGGAATCAGATTCCGGTTGCTTGGCCATGATGGTCTCTCCCCTGTCGCCGCCGATTGGGCTTCCGGACAAGAGAATAGCACCGAAGTGCTGCGTGTCCATTCGATCGCAGTGAATGGCCCAGGCCCGAATGGGCGTCAGCCGACAAGGAACAGCCGCTCGGCGACATAGAGCACGACACCGGCAAGCCCACCGATGATCATACCGTTGAAGCGGATGTATTGCAGGTCCCTGCCGATGTTCATCTCGATCAGCCGTGTCAGCTGCGTCAGGTCCCAGCGCTTGACCTGGTCGGCGATGAATTTCGACACGCCGCTCTTCTGGCTCTCCACGAACGAAGCGAGCGCCACCACGAACCCCTGGTTCATGTCGGCCCGGATCTGCGCATCGCCGGCGAGATGGCGACCGATCTCGACGAACATGTTGGCGAGATGCGTACGGATGATCGACTCCTGCGCCTTGGCGTCCTGCTCGATGAACTGGCTGAGGCTTGCCCACATGTCGCCGGCCAATCCCTTGACCTCCGGCCGGGCCAGGAAATCGCGTTTCAGCTTCTCGGCGCGCTTGGCATACTGCTTCGATGTCCTGAGCCTTTCGATGAAGGCTTGAGCGAAACGGTCGAATTCGGCGCGCATTGGATGGTCGGGATCGGCCCGCACCTCGTCGAGCAGCGAACCGGCCGAGGCGACGATCTTCTTCAGCAGGTAAGCGTCGGCGCGGAACAGGTTGAACAGCGACGGCAACTCCTCGCGGATCTTCTCGCGCATCGTCGCCAGCGCCTGCTCGTCGTTGAGGAACCGGCCGATCACCTTGGTGAATTCGTCGAACAGTTTCTGGTGGCGACGGTCGTCGGTGAGCGCCGACAACAGCTCGGCCGCCAGCGGCGCCAGCGGCACCTTTTCGATCTGCTCGAGCATGCGGCTGGTGACGAAGCCACGCAGGCCGGATTGCTCGACGGCGGCGAGCGTCTGAGGGACCAGCCGCACGACAAAGCGCGACAGGCCTGCCGCACGTTCGGCATCGGCGAGCCAGTCGGCGACCAGCGCCGAGAAATCGACCTCGGCAAGCTTTTCACGCACTGGTTCGGGCGCCAGGAAATTGACCTCGATGAAGCGGCCGAGATTGTCGGCGATGCGGCTCTGGTTCTCGGGGATGATGGCGGTGTGCGGGATCGGCAATCCCAGCGGCCGCCTGAACAGCGCCACCACCGCGTACCAGTCGGCCAGCCCGCCGATGGTCGCGGCCTCGGCAAAGGCAGCAACAAATCCGAGCCACGGATAGATGTGCTCGAACGATTTGGCGAGCGCAAACACCAGCACGCAAAGCGCCAGCGCCGCCGCCGCGATAAACTTTGTCCACCGCAAGGCGGAAAGCTTGGCCTCCGCGTCGGCATCGAAACGGACAGGCGCCAGCGACTGGACCGATTGTGACATGGATGAGCTGCTCCTCGTCAATCTCGGGCCTATTTAGTGTTTCATCAGGCGAAATGCCCGTTACAGCCGGTTTCGCTCGCACCTTGCTCGGATGCACACACAAAGTTGACGAGAATGTTCATCTATTGTGCCCGGCTAGTCTGGAATTGTTCCAAGGTATAGGCCATATTCCGCCCAGGCCAATGTGGCGAATCCGAAATTTCGGGGTCAGAGCCGCATCAGTAAAGTTTTGAAATCTGGCGTGGTTCTACCGCGCCAGCGCGTTGTGAGGACAAAATGCGGCTTACGCGCCAGACCAACTATGCCATGCGCATCCTGATGTATTGTGCCGCCAACAATGATCGATTGAGCCGCATCCCCGAGATCGCGGCCGCCTACTCGGTGTCGGAGCTGTTCCTGTTCAAGATCCTGCAGCCGCTGGTCGAGCACGGCCTGGTCGAGACCGTGCGTGGCAGGAATGGCGGCGTCAGGCTTGGCCGTGCCGCTGAGTCCATCAGCCTGTTCGATGTCGTGCGCGTGACCGAAGAGAGCTTCGCCATGGCCGAATGCTTCGAGAACGATGCCGCCGAATGCCCGCTGGTCGACAGCTGTGCGCTGAACTCGGCATTGCGCGAGGCGCTGAACGCGTTCTTCGCGGTGCTGGAGCGCTACACGATCGCCGATCTCGTGGCGGCGCGGCCGAATGTGCGCAACCTGCTCGGTATCGACATGCTGGTTGAGCGCCGCGCACCTGCCGCCTGAGCAAGTCTCCCCGTCTGAGTAGGTCTGTTGAGATTCAGGTTAGGACGAGTCGAGAATGGCGGGTTCCGAGAACCGGAACGGAGCGTACTTTCGGGTACGTGAGTACCGGAAGCGCAGGAAAACGCCATTCGCAGCCCGGCCTCACCTGAATCTCAATAGACCGTCGACTGCGGCAAAACGAATGGCATGTCGCCGTCAGGCAGCACGCCGATCCTGAGCCGGCAGTCGAACACTTTTTCGATCAGATCGTCGCTCAGCACGTTCCGCGGCGAGCCGGTGGCGGCAAGCAGGCCGCGATGCGTGACAAAAATCCGGTCGGCAAACATGGCCGTCAGATTGAGGTCGTGCAGGATGGCGACCACGCCGCCACCCCTTCTGGCGAAGTCGCGGGCGATGTTCATGATGATCAGCTGGTGCTTGATATCGAGGCTGGAAACCGGCTCATCGAGGAACAGATAGCGCGGCTTGCCGTCGAGCACCGGCGCCCAGACCTGGCACAGCACGCGCGCAAGCTGGACACGCTGCTGCTCGCCGCCCGAAAGCTCCTGGTAGAAACGCCCGGCAAAACCGTCGAGGTCGACACGCGCCAGCGCCCGCTCCGGCAGCCGCGCGTCCTCGCCCGGAAGGACGCCCGAGCGGCCGCCGACAAGGCCGAGCTTGACGACCTCTCGCACCGTGAACGGAAACGACAGCGTCGTCGCCTGCGGCAGCACGGCCCGATGGATGGCGACCTCAACCGGCTTCATCCCCGAGAGATCGCGGCCGTTGAGGACGACATGTCCGGTGTAGGCAAGTTCGCCGGACAGCGCCTTGAGGAAGGTCGTCTTGCCGGATCCGTTGGGGCCGACGATTGCCGTCACTTCGCCGGGGTGTGCGGCGAAATCGACACCGGCAACGATCCGCTTGCCGGCGATCGCCACGGAAACATCCCTTGCCTCGATCATCCCAGCCTCACAGGTCACAAATCCCAAATCACAAATCAACGACGCCGCGCTTGCGCAGCAGTATCCACAGGAAGAACGGCGCACCGGCGATCGCGGTGACGATGCCGATCGGCAATTCAGCCGGCGCCACGATGGTGCGCGCGATGGTGTCGGCCAACAGCAGCAGCGRGGCGCCGAGCAGCGCCGATGCCGGCAGCAGATAACGATTGTCGGGACCGATCAGCAGCCGCAGCAGATGCGGCACGACGATGCCGACGAAACCGATGCCGCCGCTGACGGCGACGGATGCGCCGACCGCCGCCGAGACACCGATGATGGCCGTGTACTTCAGCCGCTGCACCGGAATGCCGAGATGGCCGGCGGTCGCCTCGCCCAGCGCCAGTGCGTTGAGGCCGCGCGCCAGAAACGGCATCGCCGCCAGCGCCAGCACGATGATCGGTCCGACCGAAGCGATCTTCGCCCAGGTCGCGCCGCCGAGCGATCCGAGTTGCCAGAAGGTCAGGTCGCGCAACTGGCGGTCGTCAGCAACGAAGATCAGGATGCCGGTCAGCGCCATGGCAAGCGCCGCCAGCGCGATGCCGGCGAGCAGCATGGTGGCGACCGAGGTTTGTCCCCGTCGCGTGGCAACCTGGTAGAGCACCAATGTCGTGGCGAGCCCGCCGCAGAATGCCGCCAGCGGCAGCGCAAGCGTGCCAAGCCAGGCCGTCACCGGCGCCAGCACCGTGGCGCCGAGCACGATGACGGCAACCGCGCCGAGGCTGGACCCGGCCGAAACGCCGATCAGGCCGGGATCGGCGAGCGGATTGCGGAACAGCCCCTGCATGACAGCGCCGGAGACGGCAAGTGCTGCGCCGACCAGCGTTCCCAGGATGAGGCGCGGCAGGCGGATGTCGTAGACGATCAGCCTGTCGCGGGCGCTCAACGCGGTGTCGCGGGGCACGGTGCCGAACAGCCAGTCGCTGATGACGTTGGCGGCCGATGCGTCCGACGCCCCCGACGTGAGCGACAAAAGCACGGCAATGACGAGCCCCAGGCACAGCAGAAGGATGATGATGCGGGCGCGATCCGAGCGATCGCCTTCGGATCCACCCGCCATCACCTTCACCGGGCCGGCGATTGATTCATCGACCATGATCTGCCCGCTCAATCCGTGACCTGCCCGCCATAAAGCGAGACGGCGAGATCGTGGATAGCATCGGCCGTGCGCGGCCCGAAGCCGAGCAGATAGGCGCCGTCGATGCGGATCAGCTTGCGTGCGGCACCCGCCGGCGTCGAGGCGATCGACGGATTGGAGAACAATTCGTCGTCCGAGACCGGAGGCCCGGCATTGCTCATCATCAGGATCGCGTCCGGCCTGGCGGTGATGATCGCCTCGTCGGACATTTGCTTGTAGCCGGAAAAGCCTTCCACGGCATTGATCCCGCCGGCGAGCTTGACCATGCCGTCGGCGGCGGTCTCGCTGCCGGCCGCCAGGATCTTGCCGCCCTGTATCGACAGCACGAACAGGATGCGCTTGCGCTGCTTGATCGAGGCCGTCTGCCTTTCGGCCGCGGTGAGCTTGGCATCAAGCTCCCTGACCAGCACCTCGGCCTTGGCGTCGACTCCGAGTGCCTTGCCGACGATGCGGACCTTCTCCAGGATGCCTTCGTGGCTATAGTGTTCGGGCACTTCGATGAATGGGACACTCGTCTTCTTCAGCACATCGACGGCTTCTCTGGGACCACTGCCGTGCAGCGCAAGGATGCCGGTCGGGTTGACCGACAGCACACCTTCCGGCGACAGCTGGCGCATGTAGCCGACATCAGGCAGATCAAGTGCGGCTTTCGGATACCGGCTGGTGGAATCGCGAGCCACCAGATGCTTCTCCTCGCCGAGCGCGTAGACGATCTCGGTGATGGAGCCGCCAATGGCAACTGTCTTCGAGCGATCGGCAAAGACGGTCGCACCCTCGGCGGCGTTGCCGGGCTGCAAGGCGACAAAAGCCAGGGAGAGACCGATTGCCGGTCCAAGCGCCAGCCTGAGAACAGGCGCCAGTCTGGAAAAGGAAACCATAGGTAGCGTCCTCAAGCTGCGGTCGGGCTAGGGATGCGCGGCAGGTGTTCCGCCAAGTCGTCGCGCTCGCTCTCGCCTTCGTGGCGTTTGCCGAAGAACTGGATGATCATCATGCCGTTGGCATCATAGACTTCGAGCGAGGTGACGTGACCGTCCTTGGTCGGCTTGCGCACCGCCCAGACCTCATGGATGTGGTCGGTGCGCAGGTGCAGGTGGAAGGTCTCGTCCAGTACGTTGATCCATGGCCCCATCGGCTTGATGGATTTGACCGGACCGGAATGGATCTGGATACAGCCGCGATTGCCGACAAAGCACATGATCGGCATCTCGCCCTCGGCGGCATGATGGAACATGGCGCGGACGGCTTCATTGTCGAGCCGCCAGGCATAGTCCTGGCCGACCATGCGCACCGCCTGCCTGCGGCTGAGCTTCAGCGTCTTCAGCATGCCGAAGAACTGGTGCACGTCGGTCAGCCGGCTCCAGCGGTCGCGCAGATCGTCGAGATTGGCGGTGGTTTCCCCGCCATGGACCTCGTCGTCGGGGACGTGTCCAGAAATGTCGATCGTCGGCTCCTGATTCGACGATTCGAGCGCGGCGACCAGCTTCTGGTAGGCATAGAGACTGGAGGCAGGCCGCAGATGCACCTTGTGCACCGCCTCGCCCGCCGCGTCGAAGAACTGCAGGCTGCGGCGGATGTCGTCGCCATCGCGCTTTTCCACGACAAAGCCGTGCGCCCAGACTTTCGGGAAGATGCGCAGATCGATGTTTTCGCCGAGCACCATGGCATTGTGGTTGCCGGTGACGATCTTGTCGTAGACGCCGATCTTCTCGTGCACCGCACTTTCGTTGCGGGTCAAGGCCATGACTTCGCCGACGGCTTCGAGGCCAGTCAGGAGATCGTTGACGCGCGGCTCGATGCGGACGACCCCGCCGCCGCAATGCGCTGCGAGCAACTCGGCCTCCGAAATGCCGAGCTGGGCAGCCAGATCACGCTCGCGCGTCTTCGGATTCTCTGTCCGTGCCCGCCGGATTTCATGCGGGGCGGGTTTTACGCGCTGGTCCATGTTTCGTCCCTACTGCCTTGCCTTACTTGTTGAGAATGAGCTTGCCCTGGCGGGTGATCTTCAGCCTRTAGAGCGCGCCATGATGCTCGATGCCGATCTCGTGCTCGCCCTGGAACAGGGTGTTGCTGGACAGCGTTCGCACCGCCAGCGGAACCCGATCGAAACGGGTGGAGGTGTCGTCGGAACGACGGCCGCTATAGCGAAAGTCATTGGGATTGTGCGTGTTCATCTGGATCGATCCCTTTCCTGTGCCGGGAGCCTGGCTAGGCCTGCATAAACGCCGATTCATTTCTTGACTCGAATAATCATGTTTACTAGTCAGTGCAATACCGGAGTAAATGAGTCAACATTTAAGACGCCGGACACGATCAAAAACGCCAGCGAGCCCCAGGCCAGCCAGCAACGAACCTGGACTTTGGAGTTGGGGCATGGGGTTGATGAATTGGGAATGGCGTGGCCGGTTTGACACTGGCCCGTCTGATGAGGGTCTTGGCGGGCGATCCACGGCAAGAGCGATGACGGCCTTGCTGGCAAGCGTCGCGGCAGTCGCTTTGCTGGCGCCACCGGCCAGCGCCCAGCAAGCGGCGCAATCACCGAAGGCTGAGGAGGCAAAGCCCGCCCCGGCGGGCTCAACACTGCTCGACAAGATCCTGGTGCTGAGCCGCACCGGCGAGACAGCGATCGAATCGCTGGCTTCGGCCAGCCATATCGACCAGGAACAGCTCGACCGCCGCATGGCGACGACGCCGAACGAGATGCTGCTCGGTGTGCCCGGTATCGCGGCGCAGGCCGACGCCAGGCGCGTCAGCACCAGCATCAACATCCGCGGCCTGCAGGATTTCGGCCGCGTCGCGGTTATCGTCGACGGCGCCCGCCAGAATTTCCAACGTTCCGACCACGGCACGCAGTCGACCTTCTATATCGATCCGGAGCTCGTCAAATCCGTCGACGTGATCCGCGGTCCTGTCGCCAATACCTATGGCTCGGGCGCCATCGGCGGCGTGGTCTTCTTCGACACCAAGGATGCCGAGGATTTCCTCAAGCCGAACGAGACATGGGCTGGTTCCGTCACCGGGCGCTATGAGAGCAGTGGCAAGGGCTGGACCACCAGCGCATCCGGCGCCTATCGCTTCAACGAGAACTGGGATGCGCTCGGCAACATCGTCTACCGCAACTATGACGACTACAAGGATGGCGATGGCGACACCGTCAAGGGCACTGGCTTCGACGTGCTCAGCGGCATGCTCAAGACCACCATGCGGCCGACCGACAACAGCGAGCTGAAGCTCGGCTGGGTCGGCTCAAGTGATGGCTGGAACGAGATCAGCGGCGGCGCGCCGGTGAATGATGTCGTCCTGAAGTCGAACACATTCACAGCCCGCTACAACGTCACCGACGAAGACAAGAGCTGGCTCGATCTCCACATCAACACCTCCTACAACAAGACCAACCTCGACCTGACGAGCCTCGTCCCGCTAAAACGCTTCGATCCGGTCACTGGCCTGCCTGTGGTGCTGCCGACAGGTTCGACCTCGACCTTCGATGTCGGCACGACCAGCATCGACATCTGGAACACGTCCAGATTCGAGACCGCCGGCATCGCGCACGAACTGACCTATGGCGGTGACTGGGCGGGCGACAACGTCAAGACCGGCGGCACGGCCGGTGGTGACAGCTTCTACACGCCTTCCGGCAAGCGCAACGTTTCCGGCGCCTATGTCCAGGACAAGCTCACCTGGGACTGGCTCGAAGTCATCGCCGGTCTGCGTTACGACAATTACAGCTTGAAGGATGATACCCACGAAACTTCCGGCGATAGAGTGTCGCCGCGCATCACTGTCGGCGTCTCGCCCTTCGAAAGCGCTGGCCTTGCCGGCCTGCAATTCTATGGCACCTATGCGGAAGGCTACCGTTCTCCCTCGCTGACGGAGACGCTGATCAGCGGCAACCATCCGGCCGGTGTTTCCTTCCCGTTCCTGCCCAATCCCAATCTGCGGCCTGAAACCGGCAAGACGACGGAATTCGGCGTCAACTACAAGCAAAATGACATCCTGGAGGCCGGCGACGCGCTTCGCATCAAGGCGGCCTATTTCAACAACAATGTCGATGACTATATCGACGGCGTGACGCTGTCGCCGTTCGACCCGACCAGCGGCTGCCCGTTCGGCAAAGGCATCCCGATCTGCTTCCAGTACCAGAATTTTGCCAAGGCCAAGATCGACGGCTTCGAGATGGAGGGGGTTTACGATGCGGCATGGGGCTACGCCGGACTTTCCGCCTCCATCATCAATGGTCACACCATATCCTATGAAGGCGACCGGGCAGACCTTGCCACCATCCCGTCCTCTCAGGTCACGGCTCAACTCGGCCTGCGCTTCCTCGAGGACAAGCTGACCGTCGGTGGCGAAGTGCAGTACAATGGCAAGCCGAAAGGCAATGCAGTGGCCAAGAACTATACGCTGGTCAACGCCTTCGCCAGCTATCAGGCGACCGACAATCTGAAGGTCGATTTCCGCGCCGACAATCTGTTCGATGTCAAATACGCCAACCCGTTGAACGGCAGCACGACGGTTGCTGTCTACGAACCGGGCATAACCCTGAAGCTGGCGGCAACGATGCGATTTGGAGGCTGACGGCAATGGCGAGCTTGAGGACATCCCTTCGTCTGCTGACCTCGACGTTGGCGATGTCGCTTGCGATGGTTCCGGCATGGCCTGAGCAGTCCGCGCCGGTTCCCGCGCTGGCCCTCGAACTCAACGGCGCGCAAGCCTCCGACAAGGGCTGCCGCCTGACCTTCGTGGTCAGCAACAACCTCGGCGCCGACCTCTCCAAGGCGGCGTTCGAGATCGCCCTGTTCAACGAGGCAGGCATCGTCGACCGGCTGACCGTGCTCGACTTCAAGGAATTGCCTGCGGGCAAGACCAAGGTGACACGCTTCGATCTGGCCGGCACCGACTGCGCCAAGGTCAGCCGTGTGCTGATCAACAGCGCGACGGAATGCGCCGGCACAGCCGTCGATCCGAACGCCTGCATGCGCAAGCTGAAGACCGACACCAAGACCGGTATCGCCTTCGGCGTCTGAGATGGGACTGCATCCCGCATTCCTGCAAAGCACGGTGGCACGGCCCCTGGCCGGCTTGTCGTTTGGACCAAGCGATCTTGATTTGACAAGTCCGCACGGGTCGCTGCAGGTCTCGTCCCGCGACATGCGTGACATCAGTCCCCTCCCCGAACCCGGCGCCGAACTGGCGATCGTGCCAACCGAGCCGCTTGCGCCGCCGCGGCCATCGGCCTGGAACCGCAGATGGACGGCGGCGATCATCGTCTCCTGCCTGCTCCATGCGGCGGTGGCGGCGGGTTTTCTGATTTCGCCCTCGGGGACATTCGATTCCCAGGATGCCATGCGGTCGGAGGGCAGCGATCAGTCCGGAGACAAGGTGGTCGGCAGCGCACTGGACCAGGATCCGGCGGCTGTAAATGTCAAGCTGGTGCCCAATCCACGGCCGACCAAATCAGAGCCTTCAAAGGCGGCCAGGCCGACGACACCAACAGAGCCGTCTCAACCTGTTCAAGAAACCGCCAAACAGCCGGTCGAGCCTTTGTCAGCGCCTGTCAAACAGCCTTCCGTCACGCCGGACATTCTGGTGGCGACAGCCCCGCGCACCGATGACAGGAGCATCGTTGCAAAGACTGAAACCCTTGCACAGCCGACCGTTCAGGCCGAGCCTGCCGTCGTCCCGGAGCAGCAAGCGATTCCCAGCGCCAGGCCAACTCCGGCAGCCGCCCCGCCCAGCACCAGCCAAGCGGATGAGAAGCGTGGCACGGCGAATGGCCAGGACCGATTGGCGCAGGCGGCCAGCAAGGGCAAGAAACAGAAGGAGGCAAGCAGCGCGGCGGAAGACAATTACCGCGGCGACGTCTTCCGAAAGCTCAGCCGTGTCAATCGCGGCGTCCCGCCTTCGGTACAGTTGGCTGCTCGCAACAATGCCGTTGTGACATTCATCATCGGCAGCCGCGGCGGCATTGATGACCTGCGCATTGTGCAAAGCTCTGGATCGCCGAATTTCGACAAGGTCGCGCTCGGCATCGTGCGCAAGGCAGCTCCTTTTCCTCCAATTCCACCACAGGCCGTGAGCAAGAGTTTGGCGTTCGAGGCCGAAATCGGCCCATTTTGAAACTGTCGCGGCGTCAACCATCAACACCCGAATGAAAGGAACCTCCATGTACATCGCCATGAACCGCTTCAAGGTGCAGACCGGCTCGGAAGCCGATTTCGAAGCCGTCTGGAAGAACCGCGATTCAAGCCTTGCCCAGATGAAAGGTTTCCGGGAGTTCCATCTGCTGCGTGGCCCGGTCAACGAGACTGAAGGCTACACGCTGTTTGCCTCGCACACGGTGTGGGCGAGCCACGATGATTTCGTCGCCTGGACCAAGTCCGAGAATTTCCGTGCCGCCCACAGAAATGTCGGCACCACGAAAGTCCACTATCTCGGCCATCCGCAATTCGAGGGTTTTTCCGTCGTGGAAGGGGCCTGAGATGGCAACGCCTGCCCAAGATCCTGCGCGCAGCATTCCGATCCTGCCCTCGCCCGACATCGAGGCAACGCGCGATTTCTACCGCGATGAGCTCGGCTTTGGTGTCGTCGAGCCGGAGATGGACGACTATCTGATCGTGCGCCGGGGCGACATCGAAATCCATTTCTGGAAGAGCGACGACCGCAAACTCCCCGAAGTTTCGTCCTGCTATATCAGGGGCGGCGAGGTGCCGGCGCTGCATGCCGAATTTTCAGCGCGCGGTGTCAGGCAACTCAGTCCGTTCACCGTGCGGCCGTGGAACATGAAGGAATTCCATATCCGGGACCCGCACGGCAATCTGCTGAAGTTCGGCTGCGCACCCGAAGAGGTGTGACCAGCCGGTCCTTCAGGAGCCGGCCAGCAGGCTGGCATTGCCCCCCGCCGCGGTGGTGTCGACACAGACGGCGCGTTCATGCGCATAGGCCGCCGGGTTGAGCACCTCGCTGACCAGCGGCACGATCGGCCCTGAGCGGTCGGCGATGACCTTGCGAACAATGCGCGCGGCCTCCTGAGTGCCCGAGAAGGCGACGACATCGACGTGCAGCGAGCGCGCTTCGACCGGATCCGGACGGCCGTCGATGGCGGCCAGCGGCAGGCCCTTGCCGGTCAGCGCAGACAGCGCCGCCGGTGCGCCCGGTGCAACGGCCAGCACCGCATTGCCGGCGGCGAGTGCCTGGATCACCTGGGCAAGCAGCGTGTCTTGATCGGGACCGAGGCACAGAACTCGTCCGCGCGGCGACAGCGACAGCGTGTTGGCCTCGCCGGTCGGGCCGGGCAGGTCGACCTGGCCGAAGTCGATGCCGGCGGCGGCGCCAATGGCCGCGGCACCCTTGCCGCGCAGATGCTTCCTCAGGATGGCAATCCGGTCGGGCCGCGTCGACCAGCCACCCAACGCCGGATCGGGCAGATTGTCGGCAAGTTCGGTCGCCGTGACCTTGTGGCCTTCGGCAATGTGCGTGCCGGCCTCCGGCCCCTTGCGGAAGCGACGGAGATAGTGCGGGCCGCCGGCCTTCGGCCCGGTGCCCGACAGCCCCTCGCCGCCAAACGGTTGCGAACCGACGACGGCGCCAATCTGGTTGCGGTTGACGTAGATGTTGCCGGCGTGGATGCCGTCGACGAAATGCTGCACGCGGCCCTCGATGCGCGTGTGCAGGCCGAAGGTCAGGCCATAGCCCTTGCGGTTGATGGCGGCGATGACCGCGTCGATCTCGTCGGCGTCGAACGTGGCGACATGCAGCACTGGCCCGAACACCTCGCGCTCCATGTCCTCGATGCCTTTGACCCGGAAGACATGCGGCGCGACAAAGCGGCCATCCTTCGGCGCTTCGAGCTTGGCGATCAGCCGGCCCTGCAGGCCCATCTTCGTGCAGTAATCGCGGATCGAAGTCTGCGCCTCGTCGTCGATGACCGGGCCGACATCGGTCGAAATCCGCCAGGGATCGCCGATGCTGAGCGCCTCCATGGCGCCTTTCAGCATCTCAAGCATCTTCTTCTCGACGTCCTTCTGCACATAGAGCACGCGCAGCGCCGAGCAGCGCTGGCCGGCGCTCTGGAAGGCCGAGGCCAGGATGTCGCGCACCGCTTGTTCGGGCAGCGCGGTGGAATCGACGATCATCGCATTCAAGCCGCCGGTCTCGGCGATTAGCATGGCGTCGGGCGCGGCAGTCTCGGCCAGTTGCTTTTCGATCAGCTTGGCGACTTCGGTCGAGCCGGTGAAGCAGACACCGGCGATGCGCGGATCAGCAGTCAGCGGGCCGCCGACCGAGGGCCCGTCGCCGGGCAGAAGCTGGATGACGTCTTCCGGTACACCGGCCTCGCGTAGCATTTCGACGGCACGGAAGGCGATCAGCGGCGTCTGCTCGGCCGGCTTGGCGATCACCGAATTGCCGGTGACGAGTGCCGCCGCGATCTGGCCGGTGAAAATGGCGAGCGGGAAATTCCACGGTGAAATGCAGACGATGGCGCCGCGCGCCTGCGTGCCCGGTTCGGCGTTGGCCGCCTCGGCAGCGTAGTAGCGCAGGAAGTCGACGGCCTCGCGCACCTCGGCCACACCGTCGGCCAGCGATTTGCCGGCTTCCCGGGTGGCCAGTGCGAAGAACTCGACGGCGTTGGCCTCATAGAGATCGGCGGCGCGATTGAGGATGGCGGCGCGGTCGGCCACAGGACGCTTTGCCCAGGCTGGCTGCGCCTCCACGGCGATGCGCACGGCGGTCGCCACCTGCTTGGCGGCGGCTTCGCTGACCGTGCCGACGACTTCCGCGGGTTTGGCCGGATTGACGATCGGCCGTTGCTTGCCATAACCGGCGGCCCGCGTGATCGGCTTGGCATGCCAGCGATCGGGGCCGGCGAACGCAGCCTTGGCCTTGTCGATCGCCGCCAGCGTCACCGTGTCGGTGATATCAAAACCCTTCGAATTGCGGCGACCAGCGCCGAATATCTGGGAAGGGCGGGCAATCGCCGGATTGGCGGCGGGGCCCTGGCTCTCGACCGTTTCGAGCGGATCGCGGGCGATGTCCTCGGGCTCGACCTCCTCGTCAGTTAGCTGATGCACGAAGGAGGAATTGGCGCCGTTCTCCAGCAGCCGCCGAACCAGATAGGCAAGCAGATCGGAATGCGCGCCGACCGGCGCATAAATGCGGCAGCGCGTGCCTTCGGCCTTGCGCACCGTCTCGTGCAGGGCCTCGCCCATGCCGTGCAGACGCTGGAACTCGAAGGAATCGCGGTCCCCGGCCATCGACAAAATGGCGGCGACGGTGTGGGCGTTGTGGGTGGCGAATTGCGGATAGATGCGGTCGGTCATCGACAGCAGCTTTTTGGCACAAGCCATGTAGGAAACGTCGGTGTTGGCCTTGCGGGTGAAGACGGGATAACCGGTAAGCCCGAGCGTCTGCGCCCGCTTGATCTCGGTGTCCCAATAGGCGCCCTTGACCAGCCGCACCATGATGGTGCGGTCGTATTTCTTCGCCAGCGCGTAGAGCCAGTCGATGGCAAAGGCGGCACGCGGGCCATAGGCCTGGACGACGACGCCAAAGCCGTTCCAGCCGGCAAGCTCCGGCTCGGCCAGCACCCGGTCGATGACGTCGAGCGACAGATCGAGGCGATCGGCCTCCTCGGCATCGATGTTGAGACCCATGCGCGAATGCCGCGCGGCCAGCGCCAGCGACAACAGCCGCTCGGCCATGACAGGCAGCATCTCGTCCTTCTGCGCCACCTCGTAGCGCGGATGCAGCGCCGAGAGCTTGACCGAGATGCCGTGATTCTGGCGGATGTCCGGGCCGTTGGAACCGGAATCGAGCGAGGAAATCGCGTCTGCATAGGCCTTATGATAACGCAACGCGTCGGCCTCGGTGCGTGCGGCTTCGCCCAGCATGTCGAAGGAATAGAGATAGCCCTTCTGCGTCATCGGCCGGCCGCGCTTGACGGCCTCGGTGATGGTGCGGCCGAGCACGAACTGCTCACCCATCTCGCGCATGGCTGCCGCCACCGCCTTGCGGATGACCGGCTCGCCCAGCCGGCGCACCATGGAGCGCAGTGTGCCTTCGATGCCGCCCTCGCCTTCATCGAGGACGCGGCCGGTCAGCATCAGCGCCCAGGTCGAGGCGTTGACGAAGATGGAGCTCGAACCGCCCGAATGCGCCGACCAGTCGTGCGGCGCGATCTTGTCGGCGATGAGATCGTCCATCGTCTCGGTGTCGGGCACGCGCAGCAGCGCTTCGGCCAGGCACATCAGCGCCACGCCTTCCTTGGTGGAAAGGCCGTAGGCGGAAAGGAAGACTTCCATCAGCCGGGGGTCCGACGAGCCGCGCACCGCCCGCACCAGATCGGCGGCGCGGGCCGAGATCGCCTTGCGGTCTTTCGCGGAAAGCCCCGTGGCCTCGGCAAGTCGCTGCACCGCCTCGTCTTCGTCGGGCAGATAGTTGGCGCGGATCTGCTGGCGGATGGTATCTAGCGGCATGGCGGTCCCGTGGATCGAGCAAAGGGGATCGGGCCGGCGGTCACCGGACCGAATGGCGCAAGCTAGCACAAGTGCGAATTTCAGTCGGTCCGAAGAAATCGACATTTTAGGTCATTCGGTCTAACATTACGGTCTAGATTTGGCATATGGACTGTGTTTTCGATGACAGAAGACCAATTGGACCGCATCGACCGGAATATCCTGTCAGCGCTGGCAAGTGATGGCCGGCTTTCGATGTCCGAACTGGCGGCAAAGGTCGGCTTGTCGAAGACACCGGTGCAGGCGCGGGTCAAGCGGCTGGAGAAGGACGGCTACATCAGGGGCTACCAGGCGATCATTGACCGCGAGCGCATGGGCGAAGGTCATGTCGCCTTCGTCCAGGTGAAACTGTCCGATACCCGATCCGCAGCACTCGATGCCTTCAACCGGTCCGTGCAGGCGGTACCGGAGATCGAGCAGTGCCACATGATGGCGTCGAGCTTTGACTATCTGCTGAAGGTCCGCACCAGGGACATCGCTGCTTATCGCCGCGTGCTTGGCGAACGCATCTCGGCCCTGCCCCATGTCGCCCAGACCTCGACCTTCGTGGCGATGGAGACGGTCAAGGATAGGTAGATCACTCGGCCAGCGTCTTCAGGAAGGCCACCAGCGCCGCACGTTCGCGATCCGACAGTTCCAGCGGATGGATTTCGGATGTCCCTTCAACGCTGGGCGCAGCCTTTGCGTAGTGCGCGATCACCTCGTCGAGCGACGAAAACTGCCCGGCATGCATATAGGGTGGACGCGTGGCGGCACCGCGCAGCGACGGCGTCTTGTAGGCCCGGATCAGCTGCGGCCCATCCTTGACCATGAAGCGCAGTTCGCCGCAGGCACTGGCGTCGCCATCACGGTAGGCGCCCAGGCAGTTGAACGGGTCGGCCTCGACTTGGCGTACCGCATCGATGCGGCCGCGGTCGGGCGGCAGATCCGCGACAGGTGGCACGCCGGTGTTGTGAAAACTGTTGTCGGTGAAGCGCGGCCCATTGTGACATGTCACGCAATTGGCCTTGCCGATGAACAGTTTCAGCCCGAGGATTTCCTCCTGGGAAAAGGCGGCATCGCCTTTCGCCTCGGCGCCGGTGGCGAGATCCAGCGCAAAGCGATCGAAGCGCGTCGGCGCCGGCTCGATCGACCGTTCGAACGCGGCGATAGCCTTGCCGATATTGGCATAGACGCCGTTGATGGCATCGCGCTGCGCGCCGCTCATCGCGTTCCAGGCGGCCTTCTCGGCATCGGTTCCGAGTGGGCTTGCATTCAACGGCATGCCGGAAAAATCGGGCAGCGGTCCAAAGATGCGCTCATAGCGTTCGCCGAATCGCGTCTTCATGTAATGCGCATAGGCGGTACGGTTTCCCGCCTGCTCCAGCGGATTTTCGAGCGGCGTCAGCGCCTGCGCCCACAGGCTGTCGCGGCGGCCATCCCAGAAGAACCAGGGATCGCGCGCCACGCCCGCCAGCGGCATGGTGCGCCGGTTGGTGTGGCCGACGCCGACCGCTTGCGGCAGGTCGTCCTGGAACTGGCGGTCGATCTTATGGCAGGTCGAGCAGGACACCGTGCCGTCGCGGCTCATCCCCTGATCGAAGAACAGCGTCGAGCCGAGTGCGGCGGCCGCCGGCACATCGGCAAAGCGGTTGGTGGTGTCGGGCTTCAGGGACGGCAGCGTTGACAGTGCCAGCGAGGCGACGGTCTTCTTCTCGGCGTCGGAGAAATCCGGCTTGCCGCAACCGACGAGGACGATGGCCGCCAACAGCGCCAGAAAACGCGGAAAGTGCCTCATCGGTCGCTCACAGCACCACGTTGAACAGCACCGTGTCCGAGCCGGCCGTGGCCGAGATGGCGAAGTGCAGTTGCCACCAGCCACTCATCGTGAATTTCACCCCTTCGATCCGATAGCGCCCGTCGCCGAGATAGTCGGTCGCCTGCGGGCTGGTCGGCAGGCCGTGATTGTGCTGCGGCATGCCGCCAGAAATCGCGATCGCGGCCCCCTCCACCGGCGCGCCGGCCTTTGTCTTCAGGGTCAGCAGCCAGGATTCCAGTTCGCCTTGCCGCACGACGCCCCGCTCCGGCAAAAAACTTGCCACGAAAAGACCGTTGTCGGTGTTCTTCGTCCGCGAGACATCCGGGCCGGCAGGCTGCGACGATCGCGGCGCCGTCAGATAGACGACCGCGAGAATGCCGACCAGCAAGGCAGCCAGACCAAGACCCGCCAGAAGATAACGCCATAACGATGCCAAACCGGTTCCTCTTCTGCAGACAACGTTTTGCCGGACGGATCGCATCCCGCCAGCCTGTGGGAAAACGCTGTGGCGGAAAAAAGCCTGCTTGCCAAGCATGGCGCTGCCCGTGGCAAAAAGCTACAGCACCGGGATCACTGGAGGATTGTAGATGGCGGGAAACGGCGTCGCCTCGATCGGCGAATGCATGCTCGAACTCTCGGGCCAGACCGGCCCGAACTGGCGCATGGGTTTTGCCGGCGACACATTCAACACGCTGTGGGCGCTGCATGCGTTGAGCACTGAGCGGCCAGCAACCTATGTCTCAGCCTTTGGTGACGATCCCTTCTCACAAGGCCAGATCGCTTTCTTCGCTGAAAACGGCATCGGCATCGGTTCCAGCCCGGTCATAGCCGGGGCGCGGCCCGGTCTCTACGCGATCACGCTGACCGGCGCCGAGCGCTCCTTCACTTACTGGCGTGGCGACGCCGCCGCCCGGCAGCTCGCCTCCGATCATGCGGCATTGTCGAAAAACCTGGAAAATCAGGTGCTTGTCTACTTCAGCGGAATTACTTTGGCAATTCTGGACGATGCCGCGCGGGCTACGCTGCTGGCGGCCGTGGCCAGGGCGCGGGCGGCAGGCTCGACTGTCGCGTTCGACCCCAACTACAGGCCGCGGCTCTGGCGCCGGCACGAGGATGCGCAGGCAGCGATCGCCGAAGCGCTTGCCGTCACCGACATCGCCTTGCCGACCTTTCCCGACGAGCAGATGCTGTTCGGCGATGCAACGCCGCAAGCGACCGCCGCCCGGCTTGGGCAACTGGTCAGCGAGGTCGTCGTCAAGAACGGCGAGGCGCCAGCACTGATTGCCGACAACGGAACATCGCACGACGTGCCGGCCATCCATGTCGCCGCACCCGTCGACACAACCGGCGCGGGCGATTCCTTCAATGGGGCGTATCTCGCCGCACGCCTCGCCGGTCACGCCCCGGTGGATGCCGTATTGCGCGCACACCGCGTCGCCGCAGCCGTAGTACAGGTGCGCGGCGCCTTGGCCCCGTTCGAGGTTCTACGAACCGCTTTCGACGGCTAGGGTCCGTTGAGATTCAGGTCAGGCCGAGTCGAAAATAACGGGTTCCGAAAACCGGAGCGGAGCGTACGTTTGGGTACGTGAGCACCGGAACCACAGGTATCAGCCATTTGCAGGCCGGCCTGACCTGAATATCAACAGACCTTAGGGCAGCCGGAAACGGTATTCGGTGACGTGATGGTAGATCGCGCCCGGCCACAGCGTTGCCTGCGGGAAATACGGGCGGTTCGGCGCATCCGGCCAGACCTGCGGCTCCAGGCAGAAGCCGCAGAAGGCCTTGTAGTCTCGCCCTTCCAACCCCTTGCGCGGCGTCACATACTGGCCGGTGTAGAGCTGGACGCCGGGCTCCGTGGTCCACACCTCCATCTCGACACCGGAACTCGCCCCTTGCGTCCAAGCTGCCTGTTTGAGCGGCCCGCGCGTTGGAGCGAGGCAGAAATTCTGGTCATAGGGCAGCTGTTCGCCCTCAGTCTCCATGCGTAGCGGCCGCGCCTGGCGGAAATCGAAGGGCGTCCCGTCAACCGGCTTGACCACGCCGGTCGGGATCATGTCGCCATCGACGGGCAGATAGGCGCCGGCATTCAGCATCATCCTGTGGTCGAGAATGTCGCCGGCGCCACCGTCATCCAGGTTGAAATAGGAATGCTGGGTGAGGTTGCACAGCGTCGGCTCCTCACAGGTCGCGGTGAGTTCGACGCTGAGCGTGCCGGGGATCTTCAGCCGGTAGGTGCAGGTGACGTCGAGCGCGCCGGGAAAGCCCATCGTGCCGTCGGGATCATGCAGCGTCAGCGTGACGAAATCCCTGCCATGCAGYRAAACCGTCCACGGCCGGTGGAAATAGCCTTGCGAGCCGCCATGCAGCGTGTGCTTGTCGAGGAAGTTGCGTTCGGTCTGGTAGCGCTGGCCGGCGATGGTGAAGCGGCCGTCCCGGATGCGATTGGCGTAGCGGCCGACGACCGCGCCGAAGAAGGCAGTGTCGGTCTCATAGGCTGCCAAATTGTTGTAGCCGAGCACCAGCGGCGCATCGTGTCCGGTGAGGCGCAAATCCTGGATGATTGCGCCGAGCCCGATGATGTTGGCGGTAAGACCGCCACCCCTGATCGCGAAGCGACGCACAGGCTCGCCTGCCTGCGTCGTGCCGAAAACCTCACCGTCCTTCATTCGCCATGCCCGCAAAAGCCAGTTGATTCAGAGAATTTCGGCTGGTTTTCTCGACGCAAGCGGGCAGGTCACAGACCTGCCCGCTTGGAGCTAGTCTATCAGAGGCCGAGGCCACCGATGCAGACATATTTGGTATCGAGGTAGTCCTCGATGCCCTGATGTCCGCCTTCCTTGCCGAGGCCGGATTCCTTGACGCCGCCGAACGGCGCCTCGGGCGTGGTGATGAGGCCTTCATTGACGCCGACCATACCGTATTTCAGACCTTCCATGACGCGGAAGGCGCGGCCGAGATCGCCGGTGTAGAAATAGCAGGCGAGGCCGAATTCGGTGTCGTTGGCGAGCGCGATGGCTTCCTCTTCGGTCTCGAACTTGAACACCGGTGCGACCGGGCCAAAGATCTCTTCCTTCATGAAGCGCATCTTGGGCGTCGCATTGGCGATGACCGTCGGCTGGAAGAAAGACCCGCCGAGCGCATGACGCTTGCCCCCGGCGACAATCTTGCCGCCCTTGGCAGTCGCATCGGCGATCAGCTCCTCGACCTTCTCGACAGCCTTTTCGTCGATCAGCGGTCCCTGCTGCACGCCGTCCTCGAGGCCGGAACCGACCTTCAACCCGTTGCTTGCGGCAGCGAGCTTTTCGACGAACTTGTCATAGACGCCGGCCTGAACCAGGAAGCGGTTGGTGCAGACGCAGGTCTGGCCGGAATTACGGTATTTGGCGGTGATCGCGCCGGCAACGGCACGCTCGAGATCGGCGTCGTCGAAGACGATGAACGGCGCGTTGCCGCCAAGCTCCATCGACACCTTCTTGACGGTGACCGAGGACTTCTGGATGAGAAGCTTGCCGACCTCGGTCGATCCGGTGAAGGTGATCTTCGACACCAGCGGATTGGCGCAGATCTCGTCGCCGATCTCGCTGGCCGAACCGGTCAGGATGTTGATGACGCCCTTGGGGAAACCGACTTCCTCGGCGAGCGCGCCCCAGGCCAGACCCGAGTACGGGGTCTGCGAGGCTGGCTTGACGACCGCGGTGCAGCCGGCGGCAAGCGCCGGGCCAAGCTTGCGGGCAAGCATCGAGGACGGGAAATTCCACGGCGTGATGGCGGCGATGACGCCGACCGGTTCCTTGGTGACCAGGATGCGGCGGTCCGCCCATGGCGAAGGCACGACGTCGCCATAGGTGCGGCGGCCTTCCTCGGCGAACCACAGGATGTAGGAAGCGGCCGAGCCGATCTCGCCCTTGGACTCGAACAGGGACTTGCCCTGCTCGATGGTGAGCAATTCGGCCAACACGTCCTGATTGTCCATCATCGCGTCATGCAGCTTGCGCAGCAGCTTCGAGCGCTCGAGCGCGGTCGTCTTGCGCCACGACTTGAAGGCAGCTTCGGCGGCCTCGATGGCACGGCGGGTCTCGGCTTTGCCCGACTTCGGCACAGTGCCGATCTTGAGACCGGTGGCCGGGTTGTTGACGTCGACCGTCTGGCCGCTGTCGGCCTGCACCCATTCGCCGTTGATGAGATTGGCCTGCCGCATGAAATGGCTGGTTTTCTGAAGCATGGTCTATCCTCCGTTCGGCGCACTGACGGGCCGGTCTGTGAAGTCTTCGGTGAGCGTGCGCCATGGAACTGAAGCCGGCACGCCGGAGCCACTGCTCTTTACCTAGGGCAAGGCCCGCAAGCAATCGCTACATGGCATATAGGGGTTGGGCCAGCCCGAGGCGAGAGCATGCCGACATATGGCATGAAGATCGCAGGCCGGCATTATCTGAATATCAGCATAACCTGTCAGAAAACGTGGAGCACCACCGTCAGCCAGAAAGCCGTCGTCACAGCGGCGCAGGCCGTGGCGATGGTCATCTGGTTCGATGCCAGCGCCTGGCCGGTGTTGAACTGCACGGCGATGAGATAGGAATTGATGCCGGATGGCAGCGCCGCGATCACGACCGCCACCTTGGCCGTCAAGGGCGGCAGGCCGAGCAGCCAGACGAAGGCGAGAACCAGCGCCGGCATCAGGAACAGCTTCAGCACCGAAAGCGCCAGCGCCGGACGGGCATTCCCCGAAATGCCGAAGCGGCGCAGGCTGAGCCCCATGGCAAACAGCGCAACCGGCCCGGCCGTATCGGCCAGCGCATCGACCAGTCGCATGGCAAGGTCGGGCAGCGGTACGCCGCTGAGGCGCCATGCCAGTCCTGCCAGAATGCCGATGATCAGTGGATTGATGAAAAGCCGCCGCAGGAAACTGCGGATGATGCGCAAGGGGTGCATAGGCTCGCTGCCAGTCCGGCCGAACATCTCGAACAGGACGATCGACGCCATCATCATGACCGGCAGATGCACGGAGACGAGCAGCGACAGCACTTCGAAGCCGCTCGGGCCGAATATGCCAAGAATGAAGGGAGCACCGAGCAGCACGACATTGGAGTAGGCCGACGACACGCCGCCAACGACCCCGGCACGTGCATCCCGTCCGAAGATCCGCGTGGTGACGAGATGGCCAGCGGCCCAGGTGATTGCCACTGCGGCGAAATAGGCGCCCCACAGGGACCATGGTGCGACGCCGTGGAAATCGGCGTTCACCATGGTCTGGAACAACAGCAGCGGCATCGCCACGCTGACCGCGAAATCGGATATCCCCTCGCCGCTCGCCGGTCTGAGATAGCCCGTGAACCCGGCGAGATAGCCGAGCGCGACAAGGCTGAAGACGAACAGGACGGTTTCGGTGAGCGGAGACATTTTTCCCGTGATAGGCGAGCCACGGTCGTGGCGCAATCGCGCCTGAATTTGATCATGGTCGGCTGGCAGCGTTATAGAGGGTATGGATCATCGGGGCGGGCGCGAACGACAAATGGACTTTGTCGAAACATCGAAGCGTAATCTTTTCCGGCAGGCGTGGCTGACAGCTTTCGTCGCCACCCTGTTTTGCCTTGCCGCGACTGCGCTGCAGGCCGGCGAAGCGAAAAGCCTGAAGGGTGTGGCGCTGATCATCGGCCAGTCGAAATACGAACATATCGCCGCCCTGCCCAACCCGGCCAACGACGCCCGCGACATGGCCAAGATGCTGACCGACCTCGGCTTCGACGCCCGTAACGTCACCGACCGCGACGCCGCCAAGCTGAAGCGCGACCTGGAGCGATTCACTGAGGATGCCGAAGGCGCCGATGTCGCCTTCATTTACTATTCCGGTCATGGCATCGAGGCCGGCGGCGAGAACTATCTGGTACCGGTCGATGCCGACATATCTTCCCTGAAGGATGCCGACGCGGCCCTGGTGTCGATTTCCGCCGTCATGGGTGCCTTGAAGACGACCGTGCCGGTGACGATCGTGCTGCTCGATGCATGCCGCACAAATCCGTTTCCGGCGGACGCAGTGGTGCGGCGCGCCCCGACCGCCTCCGCCTCGCCGATTGGCGCTGGCGGCCTGGAACCGGTGCGTGGTGCCAAGGCCCTCGGCAACGCGGCGGCGACAGACGCGAGCCTGGGCACTGTGGTCGGCTTCGCCGCCGAACCCGGTCGCCCGGCGCTCGATGGCGCTGCTGGCGAAAACAGCCCTTACGCGGCCGCCCTGCTGCGCCACCTCGCGGCGATGAAAGGCACCGAGTTCGGCTCGGTCATGCGCATGGTGACCGAGGAGGTCTATCTCGACACCAAGGCCAAGCAGCGCCCCTGGGTCAATGAGAGCCTCCGCCGCCTGCTCTATTTCGGCATTGCGCCACCGGAGCCGACCGGCGACGACGGGTTGATCACCGGTGAGCGGCGGCAGTTGCTGTTGACCATTTCCGACCTGCCCGACCCGAAGCGGGCACAGGTGGAACTGGCCTCGCTGCAGGAGGGCGTGCCGCTCGACGCGCTTTATGGCGTGCTGAAGGCACTTGGCACGGAAAAAATCCCCGAGGATCCGACAGATCTGCAAAAGGTGCTCGACGCCCAGGCCGAGCGCCTGAAGAAGATGATGTCCGAGCGCGCGGCGTTGCGCACCGACGATCCCGAGATCAAGCGCCTCGTTGCTTCCGCCGATAAGGCCATCGGCCAGGGCGCCATCGTGACGGCGCGCAAATTCCTCGATGACGCGGTCGGCTGGGTCGAGCAGACAGGCGATGCGGTCGACGAAGCCGAAGATCTCGTCAAGCAGAAGCGCCTTGCCGATGCAGCGATCTACGCCAGGCGCGCCGATGCCTCGGCGCTGGTCTTTGACTACAAGTCCGCCGCCGGCGACTACGCCAAGGCGTTTTCGCTGGCCGAAAAATGGGACGACAAGCTGCGCTGGAACTACAAGAACCAGGAAGCCGAGGCGTTGAATGCTTATGGCTATGCCTCTGGCGATCTCGAGGCGCTGCAGCATTCCATCGAGGCCTATCGCATCATCCTGAACTTTATCCCCAACGGCCAACAGAATCGCGACTGGGCGATCACCCGCAACAACATGGCGGTGGTGCTGCAGACCATCGGCGAGCGCGAGACCGAAACCGCTCATCTCGACGAAGCGGCACAGATATTTCGCGATTCCCTCATCGTGTTCGAGCGCGAGAAGGACGACCTCAACTGGGCCGCCGCGCAGAACAACCTCGCCAATGTGCTCTTGAAGATCGGCGAACGCGAGAGCGACCCGAAGCGCCTGAATGAAGCGGTGGCGGCAATGCGCGCCACCCTTGATAAGCGCCCGCGCGACAAGGTGCCGCTCGACTGGGCAGCTTCGCAGAACAACCTCGGCCTGGCGCTCTATGCGCTTTCCGAGCGCGAGGCCGCCGGCGAACATCTGACGCAAGCGGAAGCGGCCTACCGGCTGGCGCTTGAGGAATACACGCGCGAAAAGGCGCCTGTGGAATGGGCGATGGTCGAGAACAATCTCGGCAATACGCTTGTGTCGCTTGGCATCCAGCTCAACGACAAGGCAAAGATCAACGCGGCGGCCGACGCCTTCCGCGCCGCGCTTGAGGTGCGAACCCGTGAAACCTTCCCGGTCTCCTGGGCCACCAGCCGGCTCAACCTCGGCAATGCGCTGAGTGGCGTCGCCCGCTTCGACTTGGGCACCAGTGCACTTGAGGAGGCCGCGGTGGCCTATGACGATGCGCTGACGGTGTTTACCCGGCAGCGTTTTCCGATGGACTGGGCGTCGGCGCAGAACAATCTCGGTTCGATCTACCAGACGCTTGGCCAGCGCACCCGCGACGCGGCCAGGCTCGAACAGTCGGCGGCGGCGTTCCAGGCCGCCCGACAGGTCTATGTCAGACGGAAATTCCCGCTCGACTGGGCAATGAGCCACTACAATCTCGGCAACACGCTGCAGCTGCTTGGAGGCGTGACCGACAAGCCGGAACACTATGGCGAGGCGATCGCCGCCTACCGCGATGCGTTGCGCGAATACAAGCGCGAGACGAACCCGCGGCAATGGGCGCTGGCCCAGGCCGGCCTTGGCTCGACGCTGCACTGGCTGAGCATGAGCAACGCCGACCCGAAGACCCTGCTCGAGTCCATCGCCGCACGGCGGGCGGCACTTGAAGTGTTGACCGTCGAAGCCGCACCCGTCGACTGGGCCAATGCCCAGAACGGCATCGGCATGAGCCTTCTCAACCTCGGCAATCTCCAGCGGACCGACAAATATCTCGGCGATGCCGAGGCCGCCTTCACGGCAACGTTGAAGGTGTTCACCCGCGAAAGCCAGCCGATGCAGTGGGCCTTCGAACAGAACAATCTCGGCGACATCCACTGGAACCGCGCCAGCTATGGCGGCGGCAAGGCCGAATATCGAAAGGCGATCGAATTCTTCGAGAACGCCAAGCAGGGCTTTACCGAAGCCGGCTATACGATGCCCATCCCGTTGACCGACCAGAAGATCGATCTGGTGAAGAAACAACTGGCGAAGAAGTAGGGCTCTGTCCTACCGCGCCTTGTCTTTCGGCTGGCTTTACCGTCCCTATATGTCGAGTCACCGGAGCCCATGCCGGGAACCGGAGAAGGATAGCCTATGATTCGATTTTTGTTGGCTTTGCTTCTGTTCGCTATCCCGGCCGCGGCCCACGCAACGGACGCCGGCTGGGCGCTGTTGCGCGACGGCGGACATGTCGTGCTGCTTCGCCATGCCATGGTCACCGGCACCACCGATCCGACCAATTTCGACATCGACAGCTGTGCCACCCAGGTCAACCTGTCGGCGCGCGGCAAGCAGCAGGCGAGCAAGATCGGCGCCTTGTTTGCGGCGCGGGCGGCACCCATCGAGCGCGTGCTGTCGAGCCGCTATTGCCGCTGCCTCGACACCGCGCGCATTGCCTTCGAGGCCGAGCCGGAGCTGTTTGCGCCGCTCGATCTCCTGAAGGGGGATGAGACGCAGAAGGCGGCACAGATCGCGGCGATCATGAAGGAAATCCGCGCCTATTCCGGCTCCGACAATCTGGTCATGGTCACCCATCTGGAAGACATCGTGGCGCTGACCGGCGTCTCGCCCCGCGAAGGCGAAGCCGTGGTCGTCGAGCCGCAGGGCGATGGGCTGCGCGTGCTCGGCCGGGTCACATTCTAGTCGTGGTGATGACCGACTGACGCGTCGGTGAGTAGCCACGCATCGATGCGGACTTGCCACGCCTGGATCATGCGCGCGAACGCGTCCTCCGTCAGCGCCGATAGATACGACCTGCCTGACGCGTTCAGGGCGGTGAACGTGTAGGCGATCGATGCCTCGGTGCCACCATCCGCCGACGGACGGCAAGCCACCTCGACAAATCCGAAACGTGAATCCGGCGTGACCCTGACATAGCGGACACGATGCCCGACAGGATCCCAGTCAGCGCAGGCCCAGAGCGTCGTCTCATCACCGTGGGCGGTCCGGAAGACCATGCCTTGCTGCATTTCGCCGCCTTGCGGATGCAGAAACTCCGGATCCCAGCCCTCCACCCACAAGGTCTCGCCGATCGGCGAGAACAGCGGAAAGACGCGATCGACCGGACCGGAAAGGACGATGCTGTGGCAACGCTCAAGATGGCTCGTCATCCGCCTTCGCCCTTCCGTTCGGTCAGACGGTGGCCGTCCGCGGCGCCAAGCTCCAGCCCATAGATGCGCTTCAATTGGCCGATTGTTTCGAGTGTCGCCGGCGAAAACGGCGTCTGCCCTTCGAAAGCATGCAGCACGATGCCCTCGATGAGATCGCCGAGGCTCATGTCGCGATGTTCAGCCAAGGCCTTGAGGACCTTCACCAGCCGCTTTTCCAGGCGAACCCCTGTCT
Organism: Mesorhizobium sp. P2_D1; assembly: GCF_056404455.1. NCBI lineage: Bacteria > Pseudomonadati > Pseudomonadota > Alphaproteobacteria > Hyphomicrobiales > Phyllobacteriaceae > Mesorhizobium > Mesorhizobium sp. P2_D1. Next base: position 42,447 of record NZ_JBFUDZ010000009.1, on the reverse strand, counting down.
GCACGCGCTCTATATCCATGGCCATCGTGTACCATGGTACATTGGTACACGCAAGCGCACGCCGGCGACTGCCGTTTGTGTTGCCGAAATGCCACCACTGAAAGAAGCCGCAAATTGACCACGACAATGCCGCTTGCGACAACCCGTCGCAAGGGCTATAGGCGCGCACCCGGTCACCAAAACCGAAGTGAGCACAACGGTTGGAGCTTTCGTCTCCGCCCGTGCAGGCGGCTTTGCCGCCCTGTATGCGGCGCCGCTTTGGGGATTGGGATCGCGGATATAGCTCAGCGGGAGAGCGCCGGATTTGGGTCCGGAGGTCGCAGGTTCGATTCCTGCTGTCTGCACCACGGATAGCTCAGATTGGTAGAGCATCAGATTTAGGTTCTGATTGTCGAAGGTTCGAATCCTTCTCCATTGGCCTGATAAGCCAGCACCCTGCCACGGTGTTATCTGAAAAACGGTCCGGGGACTGGAATGCTGAAGATCTGACGGACGGCCCAAGCCCTTCGGGCGCGGGCCATCCTGAAAGTCTGACGCCATCGGCTCGCGGCCAGGCCCGCGGTGATGGTCAAGGCGCAGCGTCGCCGGCAAGGGAGGCCAAGGCCTCCGGCGCCCGTTTCGCTGCCCCGCGATCCGCTCCCGCAGGCCCGCCACGGATTGATGCCACCAGTCCCCGGATCATTCGTGCCCAGATCAAGACGCAAGAGACGATGTGAAACGAGAAACGAAGGGAAGATCGACGCATGACTTGACGCCTCGCATGGGGCCATGCCCGACAGGAGTAAGACAATGACCATTCTCGACAAGGTTCTTGGACGCGAGCGCGTCCTCGTAAGGGAAAACGAACGTGCCCAGGCTGTCCTGCTGCCGGGCGAACATCGGCTCGYCAACCGGCGCGGAAGCCTCGAGGTGTCGCGGCACGATCTGAAGAACCCCGAATTCGTTTCGGCGTACGAGAAGGCGTTGTTCGACAAGCTCCCGGATGTGGCCGCGCGTCACTTCACCGTTGTTCGGACCGGGCGCATCGACGTCGCCGTCATCGAGCGTGACGGCAACCTGCATGCCGTGCTGGCGCCAGATCGCAAGCTCGTGCTGTGGACGGATGCCGGTCCGTGGAAGGTGACGCTGATCGACACGTCGGCCGATCTGGCCATCGATGCGGCGGTCATGCGCCGGCTCGGCCAGGCCCGGAAGGCGGAACTGATGTCCGTCCATCCGGTCGTCGACGGCCAGGCCGGATTGCTGTTCATCGACGGTGTCCTTGTGCGGACGCTGACGGCGGGCGTGCATGCTTTCTGGAACGTCGGACGCATGGTGCAGATCAAGGTCGTCGACCTCAAGCGCCAGTCGCTCGACGTTGCCGGGCAGGAAGTGCTGACCAAGGATCGCGTCACGATCCGTGTCAACATCGCCGCCGAATATCGGGTCGTCGATCCGGTCAAGGCGGTGAGCGCTGTGAAGGACTTCTCCGAAGCCCTCTACCGTGCCCTGCAGTACGCCTTCCGCAAGACGCTTGGCGCGCTGACGCTCGACCAGATCCTTGAGAAGAAGGTGACGGTTGACGAGGAAGCGGCGGCCAAGGTCCGCGCCGACATGGCCGAGATCGGGGTGGAGGTCAGCGATATCGCCCTGAAGGATGTCATCCTGCCGGGCGAGATGCGCGAGATCCTCAACCAGGTGGTTTCGGCCGAAAAGCAGGCCGAGGCCAACATCATCCGTCGCCGTGAGGAGACGAACGCCACGCGTTCGCTGCTCAACACGGCCAAGGTGATGGCGGAGAACCCGGTGATGCTGCGGTTGAAGGAGCTCGAGGCTCTGGAAACCATCGCCGGCAAGGTCGAGCGGCTGACCGTCCACAACGGAACGGGCGGGCTGCTCAACGACCTGGTCAAGCTCCGCGACAGCTGAGCTTACGTTACGTCAATGGGAGGGGCCACCGGGTCGACCGGTGGCCCTTCTTGCGTTTCTTGAGCGCCCTACCCATCTGCGCCCCGCGTATCAGGCCTTTTCCTGCCGGGAAAAACCGATTAGACAGCGCCCAAACACATGCGGACAGATTCCGCCCGCAACCGAAGGAAAAGCCTCTTGTCCACCACGTTCGACAAAGTCGCCAAGATCATTGCCGACACCAGCGAGATCGATATCGACACCATCACGCCCGAGAGCCACACGATCGACGATCTCGGCATCGACAGCCTCGATTTCCTCGACATCGTCTTCGCCATCGACAAGGAATTCGGCATCAAGGTGCCGCTGGAAAAGTGGACCCAGGAGGTCAATGACGGCAAGGCTTCGACCGACGATTACTTCGTTATGAAGAACCTGTGCGCCAAGATCGACGCGCTGGTCGCCGCCAAGACTGCTTGACGTCAGTTGAGCGCGCGATCTTGACGCGCTCTGCCGCCTGACCCACAAAGCCGCCCATGAGCAGCCCCCGCGACGTCGTCATCACTGGTATCGGCCTTGTCTCCTCGCTGGGAGAGGGTCCGGACGCCCACTGGCAGAAGCTCGCCCAGCCCGGCCTGCAGCCGGTGCTCGAGGCCGCGCGTTTCGCGCCCTACACCGTCCATCCGCTGCCGGAGATCGACTGGAACCTGCAGATCGCCAAGCGCGGCGACCAGCGTCAGATGGAAACCTGGCAGAGGCTCGGCACCTATGCCGCCGGCCTGGCGTTGGACGACGCCGGTATCAAGGGCAATGACGAACTCTGCACGACCATGGACATGGTTGTGGCCGCCGGTGGCGGCGAACGTGACGAGGCGGTCGATGCCGCCATTCTCGCCGCTTCCGAAAGCCGCAACGACCGCGACGTGCTGCTCAACGAGAAGCTGACGACAGAACTGCGGCCGACCCTGTTCCTGGCCCAGCTTTCCAATCTGCTCGCCGGCAACATCTCGATCGTCCATAAGGTAACCGGCTCGTCCAGAACCTTCATGGGTGAGGAAGGTGCGGGCGTCGCCGCCGTCGAGACGGCTGCCGCGCGCATCCGCTCCGGCCAGTCGACGCACATCCTGGTCGGCGGCGCCTTCCAGACCGAACATTCCGATATGCTGCTCGGCTACGAGCTTGCCGGCTACCTGCATCGCGGGCCGTGGAAGCCGGTCTGGCAAAGACAGGGCGCTGAAGGTGGCGGCGTGGTGTCGGGCTCCGGTGGCGCCTTCCTGGTGCTGGAGCAGCGCGAACACGCGACAAGCCGTGGGCGCAAGATCTATGCCGAACTCGGGCCGGTCGTCTCCGGCCGCGCCAGGCGGCGGCGCGGAGAACTCGACGCCGAGATCGCGGCGCTGCTCAGCCAGGCCGCGCTGCCGAACGGCAAGCTGCTTGCCCTGTCGGGCGCGTCGGGCGCTCATGCGGCAACCAGCGCCGAGAAAGCGGCGCTCGATGCCAATCCGGCGATCGCTTCTCGCGGCTTCTCGACGTTGACCGGACATATGAAGGAAGCGCAGTTTCCGTTCGCCGTGGCGCTGGCCGCACTCGCCGTCGACCGCAAGGCCGCCTACCCTGTTTTTGATGCCGCTGCCGAGACGCCATTCGAAGGCGTTCCCGCAAGTGTCCTTGCAACGGCGATCGGCTATCACCAATTCGAGGGCATGGCGCTGGTCAACGCCGCCTGAGGCGGTGCCCTGCGATCCATGCTGCAACGATACTAAAAGGTCGAGGGCTACCGGATGGCCAATCTGAACGATCACATGGGCAGGCCGATCGTCGCCGTCACCGGCATCGGCGTGGTGACCTCGCTTGGCGTCGGCAAGGCCGACAATTGGGCGGCGCTGACCTCGGGCAAGTCGGGCATCCACCCGATCACCCGCTTTCCGGTCGACCATCTCAACACCCGCATCTCCGGCACTGTCGACTTCCTGGCGTCGAGTTCGAAGGGCGCCAGTCCCCTCACCTACGAACTGGCCGAAACCGCCGCGCACGAGGCCGTGGCCGAAGCCGGTCTCAATTCCAGTGATTTCGGCGGTCCGCTTTTCCTGGCTTCGCCACCGGTAGAACTCGACTGGCGCGAACGCTTCTCGCTCTACAATTCCGACAAACAGGATGCCGGCGCCGAAAGGCTGCTGCGGGTCGCGCGCGGGCTGAAGGAAACAGACATTTTCGAGACCACACAGTTCGGCTCGATCGCCGACCGTCTCGCCGACCGTTTCGGCACCCGCGGCCTGCCGATCACGCTCTCGACCGCTTGTGCCTCCGGCGCCACCGCCATCCAGCTCGGTGTCGAGGCGATCCGCCGCGGCGAATGCGACCGGGCGCTGTCGATCGGCGCCGATGGTTCGGCGACCGCCGAGGCACTGATCCGCTTCTCGCTGCTGTCGGCGCTTTCGACCCACAACGACATCCCGGAAAAAGCCTCAAAACCCTTCTCCAAGGACCGCGACGGCTTCGTGCTGGCCGAGGGTTCCGGCGCGCTCGTGCTGGAATCGTTGGAGGCCGCCCTCGCGCGCGGCGCCACCGTTCTCGGCATCCTGCGCGGCTGCGGCGAGAAAGCCGATGATTTCCATCGCACCCGCTCGAAGCCCGACGGTTCGCCGGCAATCGCGGCGGTTCGTGCCGCCCTCGCCGATGCCGGCCTGAGCGAAGACGAGATCGACTACGTCAACGCCCACGGCACCTCGACGCCGGAAAACGACAAGATGGAGCACCTGTCGCTGTCGACGGTGTTCGGCGAGCGGATCGGTTCGATGCCGATCTCTTCGAACAAGTCGATGATTGGCCATACGCTGTCAGCGGCTGGCGCGGTCGAGGCGGCGTTCTCGCTGATGACGATGCGCGAAAGCGTCATTCCGCCGACCATCAACTACGACAATCCCGACCCCGCGATCGTGCTCGACGTGGTGCCGAACAAGAAGCGCAATGCCGAGGTTCGCACCGTTCTGTCGAACTCCTTCGGCTTCGGCGGCCAGAACACTTGCCTTGTCATGGCGCGGGAACCGGTCTAAGCGACCTTTTTCCGCCAAACAGAACCGACAGGCTCCATGCGCGCACTGCAACTTATCGAGGACCGCCGTCTTGAAACGGTGGACCTGCCGCCTCCCCCGCCGCCGGCACTCGGTGAAGTCACGCTGCGTATCAAGGCGGTGGCGCTGAACCACATCGACGTCTGGGGCTGGCGCGGCATGGCCTTCGCCAAGCGCAAGCTGCCGTTGGTCGTCGGCGCGGAAGCCTCCGGCGAGGTCGAGGCGGTCGGTCCCGGTGTTTCCAGTCTCTTGCCCGGACAGTTGGTTTCGATCTACGGCGCGCGCACCTGCGGCCTTTGCCGTGCCTGCCGCGAAGGCCGCGACAATCTCTGCGAGCATGTTTCGGGGGTTCACGGCTTCCATCTCGACGGCTTCGCGCAGGAAAAGATCAACCTGCCGGCGCGCCTTCTGGTCCCCGCCCCGCCCGGCGTGACAGATATCGGTGCCGCAGTGGCGCCCGTCACTTTCGGCACCGTCGAGCACATGCTGTTCGACAATGCCCGGCTGCAACCAGGCGAGACCATCCTGGTCCATGCCGGTGGCTCCGGCATCGGCTCGGCGGCCATCCAGCTGGCGAAGCGGATGGGCTGCACGATCATCACCACGGTCGGCTCGAACGACAAGATCGACAAGGCCAGGGCGCTCGGCGCCGATCATGTCATTAACTATCGCGACGACCGTTTCGAAGGCGTCGTGCGCAAGCTGACCAGGAAGAAGGGCGTCGACGTCGTTTTCGAACATGTCGGCGCCGACACTTTTGCCGCCTCGATGCTGTGCCTGAAGCGCGGCGGTCGCCTGGTGACCTGCGGCTCGACCTCGGGCGTGTCGACGCAGATCAACCTGATGCAGCTGTTCCAGCAGCAGTTGAAACTGCTCGGCTCCTTCGGCTGCCGCATGGAGAACATGGCCAACGCCATGCAGAAAATGGCGGCGGGACAGGTCGCACCGGTCATCGACACCGAAGTCGGCTTCGACGATATCGATGCCGCGCTGAAGCGCATGGAAGGCCGCGACGTGTTCGGCAAGATCATCCTGCGCGTCGACTAGAGCTTGACCTCAGTGCTCAAGAAGTTTCGCCGGGATCTCAAATTTCGCTATGGCAGGCAGTTGCGCCAGTTGAACTACTGGCTGGTGGCGCGTGCGGCGATGATGATCATCTCGGCGCTGCGCCTGCTGCCGGCCGACAGCGCGCTGAATTTCGCCGACCGCGTCGCACGCCGTGTCGGCCCTCGGGTCGGGCGCCATCAGGTCGCCGTCGACAATCTGCGCAGGGCCTATCCGGAAAAGAGCGAAGCCGAGATCCAGGCCATCGCCTCCGACATGTGGGGCAACATGGCCCGCCTGGCCGCCGAATACATCTTTCTCGACGCCCTGTTCGACTACGATCCCGCTGCCACCAGTCCGGGACGCGTCGAGGTCAAGGGGATAGAACACTTCATCGAGATCGCCGCCGAAAAGCAGCCGCACATCGTCTTCACCGGCCATCTCGGCAATTTCGAATTGCTGCCGGTGGCCGCCGCAACCTTCGGCATGAACATCACGGCGCTGTTTCGCCCTCCCAACAATCCCTATCTCGCCGACTACATCCTCTCGACGCGCCGCTCGACCATGGGATCACTGCTGCCATCGATGGCCGGCGCCTCGTTTGCGTTGGCCGGGGTCTTGGAGAAAGGCGGCAACATCGGTGTCTTGGTCGACCAGAAATTCACCAACGGCCTCGAGACGACGTTCTTCGGCCGCCCCTGCCAGAGCAATCGCGTCCTGGGAACCCTTGCCCGTCACTACGACTGCGACGTCTATCCGGCGCGCTGCGTCAGGCTTCCGGGCAACCGCTTCCGGCTCGAGATCGAGGACAAGCTGACCTTGCCGCGGACCGCTGACGGCATCGTCGACGTCCGTGCCACCACCCAGCTTCTCAACGACGTGGTCGAGCGCTGGGTGCGCGAAGACCCTGGTCAGTGGATGTGGTTCCACAAAAGGTGGGAGATCGGCGGCCGGCGCAGAAAGCGGCCCCCGCAGGCGGGAGCGCCAGTCGCTGGCGCCTAAGCCCGTTGATTGGCCACCGGTCCTGACATTCGTAGCGTTGTTGGTCAGGGAATCTTAAACGGCCGGGGCGCAGATATCCCAGGGATGTTCATCGGCTGGGACCGTTGCATGGTTAGTCTCGAAACGCGTCGCGCCGACCGGGATAGGCTCGAAGACCGCTCGTTTGGCCGTTTTGGCAGGGCCTGGTCCTTTATCCGCCAGCGAGGCTTGCTGGAGCCGATCAGGCTCGTTCGTCAGCATGGGATCGGCGAGAGCGTTGGATTTGTCCTGCGGAACGTCCGCTATATCGTCGCCGACCGCCTCGCGCGAAAATGGGATCGCCGGCACGATGTCGATACGGCCGGTTCGATCCAGCTCGCTGCGCTCGATGTCGTCGGCCCGCATCGCAGCAAGGGCAACGAAGCGGTATGCACCTCGCCGAAGACCTTTGATTTCATCATGAAGTCGCTGCCCCAGGACCTCCAGGGCCGCACATTCATCGACATCGGCTCTGGAAAATCGCGGACGCTGTTGCTGGCGTCGCGCTATCCGTTTGCAGAGATCATCGGGGTGGAGTTCGCTCGCGAGCTGGTCGAAATCGCCAGGAGCAACATAAGGCGCTTCAGGAATCCGTCGCAGAAATGCCGCGCGCTCAGTGTCGTCGAGGCGGACGCGGCGACCTACGAATTTCCCGACGCGCCCCTGGTGGTCTATTTCTACAATCCTTTTTCCAAAGACGTTTTCGACATCGTGCTGAAAAATCTCGTGTCGTCGCTCGAACGGCACCCGAGAAACTGTTTCATCGTCTACGGAAGCTCAAGCCACCGCGCCATCGATTGGGCAAGGCCGGCAATCCGGGCGGCCGGCATTTTCATGGAAATTCCCGTGCCGCCGATGCCCGGCTTCCTCGATGCGATCCGAACCATCGACTACGCGGTCTTTCAGTTTCGCGCCGGAGCGTAGCTCTTGCTTCTGGCCTTGACGAAACGCGTGACGTTGCGCGCGGCGTATGGCGTGCCGGCAGTGAAACGCATCAGCGGGCCAAAACTGCCGACGGCGCTCGCACCGACGAAATGCAGGCCTGGAATGCTCGACTCGAACCCCGCGGAGAGCACCGGAGCCCCTTCCCGGCGCGCGATGGCGGCAAGCACATCTGGCGCGAACAGCCCGAGCCTGGCGATATCGATCCGGTAGCCAGTTCCCAGCAGCACGTGATCGAAGGTGGCGACATCCTTCTCGAACCGCAGTTCGATGGCGTGGTCCTTGGCGGCAGCACCGACAATCCTGCTGCCAGCATTGACCGTTATTCCATCGAAGTCCGGCTTCAGCCAGCCCGACGCGCCGGCCCCAAGACTGCGGATGTTGAGCCCGTCTCTGGCCGCCTCCGGAAACCGGTGCACGAAGCCTGGAACTTCGACCAGCCAGGACAGTGGGAAGGGGCCGACCCTGGAGGGAGACGCAAGATGCTCCGAAGCGAAGTCGCGCAAACTCCAGCTTTTGTTTCCCGACAGCGTTCGATACCCGAGCCAATGGATGTCGCCACGGCAGACAAGTTCGACATCCGCCCCGCTACGCTTGAGCAGCACCGCGGATTCGCAGGCGCTCTGCCCGCGCCCGATGACGGCAACCCGTTTGCCGCGAAAGGCCTCGTAGCCGGCATGTTCGCTGGCATGGCTGACCAGTTCGGCGGGCATTCCATTGAAGACGGCGGGGATCATCTGCTGGTTCATCAGCCCGGTGGCAACGACGACACGCCGCGCTTGGACGGCATCACCATCAGCAAGGGCGAGGCGAAACCCTCCCCTCGCCGTCTCGACACGGACAACCATGCGCGTATCCAGATCGGGAACCGTCTGGGCCTGTATCCACAGTCCATAGTCGACGAAGTTTTCAAGCAGCAGCGGTTCGCGCGGCGAGATTCCAAGGACCGCTGCGTAGGAATCAAGCGAGAGCGGACCTTTGGTGTGGCCGATATAGGTCGCATGCCAGGGCGAGCGCAGCCGCATGCCTCTTGGCATGTGGTCGCGCCAGAAAGACATGGCGCCACCGAAGGCGATCGTTTCAATGCCCGCCGCCTTAAGGGCGGAAGCAACGGCCAGCCCAAACGGTCCGGCACCGATCACAGCCATCTCGCAATCGGTCCTGGGCATGGGAGCGATCATGTCACTGGTCTCGTGGTTCCGTTTTCTCGACGCCTGATCCCGACTGAAACCCGGTCGGACACCCGTCGTCCTAAACATTCCCAGGTTAAGAATGCGGAAATGAACCGCATCCTACCGCCTGTCCGACAGATGACCTGGCGTTGTCGGTTAATGGTTTCACCGCCTGCGAAGTATTCGCCTCGTCAACACTCTCCACATGGTCAAGGGTATGTCGATCAGGCCTGGCATCGGGTCGCTTGCCGTGAATGTCGCCCATGCCCGCACCGAACCGAACGAGCGCAAATAGGCCCGCCTTGTCAGCCGGCCACTTGAAATCAACTTGCTGACGGCCACTATATCCCGAACCAGGTACATCCAGGATGTATTCGGCCGCGCCGAGACCGCCCCGACCTCGCGGCCCGATCTGATCGCCCAAAGCATGGCGCCGAGATCGACGCCCGCGGCAGCGGCAAGCCCAAACCATGTCCAGGGTCGCGGATTGACATCGAGTATCTTCAACGAGCCATCGCGGGGGTCGCGCTTGAATTCGACCTCCACCAGTCCGTGGTGACCGATCGATCCCAGAAGCCGGCGCGCGGCGTCGATCAGTTGCGGCTCGTCGACGACCTCCACGAAGGTGCTGGTATAGCCGAAATCGACCGGATATTGCCGGCTGCGGCAGGCAGTGAACTCGGCCACCGGCGCGCCCCGGTTCCACAGCGCCGCGTAGGAAAACTGGTTTTCACCTCCTCCCGGTATCATTTCCTGGACGACGACATTCTCGAAACCGATCTCTTCGGCGGCCCATTTGTAGGCGGTCAGAAACGACGCCTGGTCGTTGGCGAGAATGGCCTTTGCACGGGCGAAACGGCTGCGCCCGCCCATGTTCGGCTTCAGGATGACGGGGAAGCGAAGCTCGGCCGCCCCTGCCTGCTCGACCGAAGTAAACTCGTAGGTCAGCGGAATGGCGAGCGCCAGTTCACGGGCACGGCGATACAGGAGCGGCTTCTCACAAACCCATTTCAGCTGCTGCCATGGTGGCAGCACCACGTCGAATATATCGGACAGTTGCTCGATGGCTCGCGACACCAGGCGAACTTCAGGGTCGCCGCCGGGAACCAGAAGAAAGCCGCCCAATCCCTGGGTCGCAGCCAGGTCGAGCAGGAAGGCAACGGCGCCTTCATCCTCGGGGCCGGGCCACGTCATCTGCCGATGAGCGTAACGTGAAAAGCGGGGCAAAGGCGTGTCGGCGCTTATCAGCCAGACCGGCACTTTCTGCGCGCCAAGGCTCCTGGCCAGCGCCAGCGTCCCGTGCGCCCCACCAAGAATAACCACCCCGGCGGGCCGACTGGAAAGACGATCGTCCATTTCTGGCTGGGAGAGCATCCGTCAAATCCGACAATCGGTGCGCAGTGGCGAGACTTCTGGTTACCGATTGACCGGCCTGCAAAAAGTAAGAGACATCTAATATAGAAACTGGTCGCCCAGGTGCTGCCACCGCCGGCGGAACGTCTCATACCAATGCTTTCCACATGGTAATGAAAATTGGCGCCACTTTAGAAAGAGGCCCCGGCAGTCGGCAGTGACCATGCCAGGATTGTTATGCGTTCCGACTTGCCACTGGCGTCGACAGCCAAAGCAATTCACAAGAAAGTGCCAACAAACAGTTGGACCGGTTCAGCAATCCACCGACGTTGAACCGGCTAAGACAAGACTGCGCCGTGGACGATGCCCGACTGACGGCCCTAGTTCGTCACGACGATCCGCGTGTTGCCGAAACCCACTTCCCGCACCATCGAATAGAAGGTCGCGGCGTTGGCGGTGTGCAGCCGCACGCAGCCATGCGATGCCGGCCTGCCGAGTTGCCTGACGGCGCCGGTTCCATGAATGGCATAGCCGCCATGGAAGAACACGGAATAAGGCATTGGCGACATATGGTATTTGCGCGAATACCACATCCGGGCCGTGCGTTGCGGCCGATAGGTGCCGCGCGGCGTGAAATAGCCGGATCGCGCGGTGGACACGCTCCACCGGTAAACCGAAAAGCCGTATCTGACCGTCATCGTCTGCGACGACACGTCTATGTTTGCAACGAGGCTGGCCGCCCAGCCTTGCCCCGCGGCACCGAACAGCATCGCGACAAACACGGCTGCCATGAGAACAGTCTTTTTCATGCGATCAAACCCCTTTGATTGCCCCTTACTTGCCTGCCATCACGTTGTTTTTCATCTTTTTAATGGCGAGTGATGCGATAGCACACACTCCTTGACCAATTCGCCAATCCAAAGCAGCGAATTTGAACGATTTCGCGCGATAGTTGCCGCAACGACACGCCGCACCGGTCTGTTCACCGTCGGGCTTGCAAAACCGCTGATATCGCTGCTCAACTCGTCGCATGAACGAGCGACTCCTCAAGGCGATCGATGACCGGCGCGACGATGTCGTCGCGCTAACCGCCGACCTGATCCGATTTCCGACCATCAACCCACCCGGCGAGGCCTATCGGCCATGCGCCGAATATCTCGGTGCGCGACTGAAGAAGAGTGGTTTCGAGACCCAATTCATCCGTGCCGAGGGCACACCCGGCGATACCGATCGCTACCCGCGTGTCAATGTCGTTGCACGGTTCGACGGACGGTCGCCGGGCGCCTGCGTCCACTTCAACTCGCATATCGACGTTGTCGAAGCCGGCGACGGATGGAGCGTCGATCCCTTTGCCGGCGTGGTCCGCGACGGCAAGGTCTACGGCCGTGGTGCCTGCGACATGAAGGGTGGCCTTGCCGCCTCGGTCATTGCAGCGGAAGCCTTCATGGAGGTGTTTCCCGACTTTCCAGGCGCCATCGAAATATCGGGCACTGTCGACGAGGAATCCGGCGGCTTCGGCGGCGTCGCCCATCTGGCCAGGCTCGGCTATTTCTCGAAACCCAGGGTCGACCACGTCATCATCCCCGAACCACTGAACAAGGACCGCATCTGCCTTGGTCATCGCGGCGTCTGGTGGGCGGAGATCGAGACCAAGGGCGAGATCGCGCACGGCTCGATGCCGTTTCTCGGCGACAATGCGGTGCGCCATATGGGCGCCGTCCTGCAGGCCTTCGAGGATGAACTATTCCCCGCGCTCGATCGCAAGACGACGCGCATGCCGGTGGTGCCCGAAGGCGCCAAGCGCTCGACCATGAACATCAACTCCATCCACGGTGGCCAGACCGAGGATTTCCGGCCCGGCCTGCCTTCGCCCAACGTGCCCGATTCCTGCCGGCTGACCATCGACCGCCGCTTCCTGCTCGAGGAGGACCTCGACACGGTCAAAGGTGAAGTGACCGGCATTCTCGACCGGCTGAAGCGCGAGCGGAAAAAATTCGACTATGAGATCCGCGACTTGATGGAAGTGCTGCCGCTGATGACGGAGCGCGACGCGCCAGTGGTCAAGGCGGTGGCGCAAGGCATCATGGCGATCTTCGACCGCGAACCGGACTATGTCATCTCGCCCGGCACCTACGACCAGAAGCACATTGCCCGCATCGGCCATATCTATGATTGCATCGCCTACGGTCCGGGCATTCTCGACCTCGCCCACCGGCCGGACGAATGGGTCGGGATATCGGACATGGTGGAAGCGGCCAAGGTGATGGCGATCGGGCTCAACGTGCTGCTGCGCGGCACAGCCACGGGATAGTCGCATCGCAAACAAGCTTCGACCAGCCGACAGGGCTGTCACGGCAAAAACATTCCCAGCCATCCTGCCGGGCAGAACGAAACGCAATTTACTCCGTGGCCAAATCACGCTTCTATCGCCCGGGTTTGAGCACGTGTCTGAAAACGCATGGGGAGTTGCACGATGAGATTGTGGAAAACCATCCTGGCCGCAGCGGTGCTGTCGCTGGCCACTGGCACGTCGGCATTCGCCGCGCGAACCGATCTCGTCATCGGCATCCCGCTCGAACCGCCGCACCTCGATCCGACCGCCGGTGCTGCCGCGGCCATCGACGAGGTTCTCTACGCCAATGTGTTCGAGGGCCTGACCCGTATCGGGCCGAATGGCGAGGTGCTGCCGGACCTGGCCGAAAGCTGGACCATTTCCGATGACGGCAAGGTCTACACCTTCAAGCTGCACACCGGCGTCAAATTCCACGACGGCACCGATTTCGACGCCAGTGACGTTAAGTTCTCGCTCGACCGCGCCCGCGCCGACAATTCGGTCAATGCGCAGAAGGGTCTGTTCGCAGCGATCGACAAGGTCGATGTCGTCGACCCGGCAACGGTCAAGGTGACATTGAAGAACCCGCAAGGGTCCTTCCTCTACAATATGGGCTGGGGCGACGCGGTGATCGTGGCGCCTGAATCGGCCGACACCAACAAGGAGAAGCCGATCGGCACCGGCCCGTTCAAATTCCAGAGCTGGGCCAAGGGGTCGTCGATCACGCTGGTCAAGTCGGACAATTACTGGGGCACGCCTGTGTCCCTCGACAAGGCCGAGTTCCGTATCGTACCGGATGCGGCGGCCTACGTACCGGCGCTGCTGTCTGGCGACATCCAGGCTTTCCCGTTCTTCGATGCCGACAGCGTCGCCCAGGTCAAGGACGACCCGCGCTTCAAAGTGGTGATCGGCGCGACCGAAGGCGAAACCCTCCTGTCGATCAACAACAAGAAGCCGCCTTTCGACAAGTTGCAGGTGAGACAAGCGATCTCCTATGCGCTCGATCGCAAGGCGATCATCGACGGCGCCTCGGCCGGCCTCGGCCAGCCGATCGGATCGCACATGTCGCCGGCCAACAAGGACTATGTCGACCTCACCGGCCGTTATCCGCATGATGTCGCCAAGGCCAAGGAACTGCTGAAGGAAGCGGGACTGGAGAACGGCTTCAAGGCGACGCTGAAATTGCCGCCGCCCTCCTACGCGCGGCTCGGCGGCGAGATCATCGCCTCGGAACTTCGCGACGTCGGTATCGATCTTGAGATCATCCCGGTGGAATGGGCGCAATGGCTGGATCAGGTGTTCACCAAGAAGGATTACGACCTGACCATCGTCTCGCACACCGAGCCCAACGACATCGATATCTATTCGCGCAAGGACTATTACTTCAACTACGACAACCCCGCCTTCGACAAGGTGATTGCCGACCTCAACCTCACCTCCGACGAGGCCAAGCGCAAGGAACTGCTCGGACAGGCGCAGAAGATCCTGGCCGATGATGCCGTGGTCGGCTTCCTGTTCGAACTGCCCAAGGTCGGCGTCTGGGATGCCAAGCTGCAAGGACTGTGGGAAAACGCGCCGATCCAGGCCAATGACCTGACCAAGGTGAAGTGGTCGGATTGAAGACTCATTCTTTCCTGCGGAACTTGCGTTCCGTCCCACCCCCCTCTGCCCTGCCGGGCATCTCCCCCGCAAGGGGGGAGATCGGCAGTTCGGCCGATGGCCCCCGTTTTGCGATCTTATTGATTTGCACGACATCGGTGGTTGGCGAAAGCCGCGGTGAGAGCGCAATCTCCCCCCTTGCGAGGGAGATGCCCGGCAGGGCTGAGTGGGGTGGGACGGAGCGACACCATTCCCAGCTCTTTGCCATCGGCAACGCAGCGGCCTCATGACCGTCTATCTCCTCAAGCGCCTCACCATCGCCATTGCCACGCTGGTGCTGGCCTCCATCGTGGTGTTCGCCGTGTTGGAAATCCTGCCCGGCGACCCGGCGCGGCTGATGCTGGGCATGAACGCTAGCGCCGACCAGGTCGAGCTGTTGCGCAATCAGATGGGGCTCAACGCGCCGCTGCCTTGGCGCTACCTGCATTGGGCCGGCGGCCTGCTCAGTCTCGATTTCGGTCGTTCGTACACCTATTCGGTGCCGGTCATCGATCTCGTGTGCGAGCGGCTGGCTGTCTCCCTGCCGCTGGCGCTGATTGCGCTGGCGCTCTCCACCATCATCGCAATTCCGGTCGGCTTGTTTTCCGCCAGCCGGCGCGGACGGGCCGGCGATACGGTGGCGATGGGCGCCGCTCAGCTTGGCGTCGCTGTCCCCAATTTCTGGTTCGCGCTGATGCTGATCTATGTCTTCGCCGTCTGGCTGCGGCTGGTTCCGGCCGGCGGCTTTCCCGGCTGGAGCGCAGGCCTCTGGCCGGCGCTGAAATCGCTGCTGCTGCCGGCAGTGGCGCTTGCCTTGCCGCAGGCCGCCATCCTGGCACGCGTCACCCGCTCGGCGCTGATCGAGGTGCTGAACGAGGACTATATCCGCACCGCCCGCGCCAAGGGCCTGCCTTACCGCGCGGTGTTATGGCGGCACGCGCTGCGCAACGCAATGATCCCGGTGCTGACCATTCTTGGCCTGCAGTTCGCTTTCCTGCTTGCCGGCACCATCATCATCGAGAATGTCTTTTATCTGCCCGGCCTCGGCCGGCTGGTGTTCCAGGCGATCACCCAGCGCGACCTGATCGTCGTCGAAAGCGTCGTCATGCTGCTGGTCGCCGCCGTCATTGCCGTCAACCTCCTCGTCGACCTTTCCTATGCAGTCGTCGATCCGCGCCTGAGGAGCCGGCAATGACGCTGCACATCGAAATTCCCGAGGAGACGTTCGGCAGCATCCTGGTCAAGGCTTTCAGGAACACCGCGTTCGTTGCCGGTTTCGTCATCACCTTGCTGATCCTGGCGATGGCGATCATCTCCTACGTCTGGACACCCTACGACGTCACGAAACTGGTGATATCAGACAAGACGCAGGCCCCCTCGCTGGCGCACTGGTTCGGCACCGATCATTTCGGCCGCGACATCCTGTCGATGGTCATGGTCGGCGCCCGCAATTCGATTGCCGTGGCGTTGGTCGCGGTCGGCATCGGCATGGGTGTCGGCGTGCCGCTCGGCGCCTTTGCCGCGGCGCGCAGCGGCCTCGTCGACGAGGCGCTGATGCGGCTGAACGATCTCGTCTTCGCCTTCCCCGCTTTGCTGTCGGCCATCATGATCACCGCCATCTTCGGACCGGGCGCCGTCAACGCCATCATCGCCATCGGCATCTTCAACATTCCGGTGTTTGCCCGTGTCGCCAGGGCCGGCGCGCTGGCGATCTGGCCGCGCGAGTTCATCCTTGCCGCGCGCGCCGCCGGCAAGAGCAGCACGCAGATCAGCATCGAACATGTGCTGCCCAACATTGCCACGCTGCTTCTGGTGCAAGGCACCATCCAGTTCGCGCTGGGCATCCTGGCCGAAGCTGGGCTTTCCTATCTGGGCCTGGGCGCCCAACCGCCAATGCCGAGCTGGGGCCGCATGCTGTTCGACGCGCAGACCCGCATGGTGGTGGCGCCGTGGATGGCAATCTTTCCCGGCATGGCGATCGTCGTCACCGTGCTTGGGCTCAACCTTCTGGGCGATGGCATCGCCGACATCCTCGACCCGAAATCGCGGCGGCAGCGATGAGCCTGCTCGAGGTCGAGAACCTGTCGCTGACCATAGGCGACACGCCGATCCTCAGAGGCATGGAGCTGTCCGTTGTGCCTGGCGAGGTCATGGGACTGGTCGGTGAATCCGGTTCGGGCAAGTCGATGACGGCGCTCACGGTGATGCAGCTTCTGCCTCATGCCGCGCGCGCCACCGGGCGCGTCTCGTTCGACGGCATCGACATCCTCGCGGCAACCGAGGACCAGATGTGCGCGCTGCGCGGTGACGACATCGGCATGGTGTTCCAGGAGCCGATGACGGCGCTCAATCCGGTCAAGACGATCGGCGAACAGGTCGCCGAGGGCATACGCTGGCACACCAGGGCAAGCCGCGCCGAGGCCGAGGAGCGTGCGCGAAAAATGCTCGACCGCGTCGGCTTGCCCTCGGCAAAATTCCCGCTCTCGCGCTATCCACACGAACTGTCCGGCGGCCAGCGCCAGCGCGTCGTCATCGCCATCGCCTGTGCGCTGAAACCGAAGCTGCTGATTGCCGATGAGCCGACGACAGCGCTCGACGTGGTGCTGCAGGCCCAGATCCTCGACCTCCTGCGCGACCTCGTCGCGGAGAGCCGCATGGGCCTGCTGTTGATCTCGCACGATCTTGCGGTGGTGACCGAGATGGCCGACCGCATCACCATCCTGCGCCACGGCGAGGTGATGGAGGCCGGCGACACGGCGCGCACGCTGTCCGAACAGCTCCACCCCTACACGCGCCAACTGGCGCAGGCCTCGATGCATGTGCCGGCGCGGGCGAGGCCGCATGGCGTCGGATCGAGCCAACTCTTGCTTCAGGTCGAGGGCGTGACGCGCGACTATCCCGGCCGGCGCACCTCGCTGTTCAGGCGTGCGCCTGATATCCGTGCCGTGGACGATGTATCCCTGTCGATGGCGCCAGGCCAATCGGTGGCGCTGGTTGGTCGCTCCGGCTGCGGCAAGTCAACGCTCGCCCGCATGATCCTGGCGCTCGACCGACCAAGCTCGGGCACGATCCGGTTTCGCGGCGAGTCCATCACCGGCAAGAGCGAAGCGGAACTGAAGCCGGCCCGGCGTGACATGCAGGTTGTCTTCCAGGATCCTTACGGCTCCTTCGACCCGCGCCAGAAGGTTGAAAAACTGGTCGCCGAAACCCTGTATGTTCTGGACAAGAAGCCGACGCGCGCCGAGCGCCACGAAATGGTGGCGCATGCGCTGCATGAAGTCGGCCTCGACCAGCGCGACATGGACAAATATCCGCATGAGTTTTCCGGCGGCCAGCGCCAGCGCCTTTCGATCGCCCGCGCCATCATCACCCGCCCCAAGCTGGTCGTCGCCGACGAGCCGGTCTCGGCGCTCGATGTCTCGATCCGCGCCCAGATCCTCGATTTGTTCGCCGAGCTCAACCAAAAACTCGGCATCGCCTATCTCTTCATCACACACGACCTGTCCGTCGCCCGTGCCATCACGGACGAGGTGCTGGTCATGCATGACGGCAAGATCGTCGAGCGCGGCAAGACGAACGAGGTGCTGGATCACCCGCAATCCGAGGCGGCCAAGGCGCTGGTCACTGCTGCCCCGAACCTGCAGCGGGCAATCGCTCGGCGGATGCAGGAGCAAGGTTAGAAATTCTCAGAGGCTGTTTCGAAATCGCTCTGGTGAGCCATATGGTGCCGGGTTTCGAGAACCGGAGCGCAGCGGACATTTGGGTCCGTGACCACCGGAAGCGCAGAAAACGCCGCTAGATGGCCGCCAGAGTAGAATTTCCAAATAGCCTCTCAGATCATCTGGAATCTTCCAGTGGTCTTGAACCGGAGATAGGCCTCGATGCTGCGCGCCATATTGGGCAGCATTTCCGGCAAGTCGTCGGGCGCGAACCAGCCGACGGCACTGCTCTCGTCATCGGTGACGGCCGGCTCGCCTTCAAAGGAGCGCGTGTAGAACATCAGCGCGAAAAACTGGGCGCGATCGCCATTCGGAAACTGGAAGGTTTCATAGTGCGGGTCACAGCCGAACCCGAACGGCTCGACATCGCTGACGATCAACCCGGTTTCCTCGAGCACCTCCCGGATAACCACGGTCTCTAGGCCCTCGCCTTCCTCGGCATTGCCGCCAGGCAGGCCCCACAAGCCAAAATCTGTTCGTTTCTGCAACAGGATGCTGCCGTCGGCGCGTTCGATGAYGATGCGAGCGCCCGGCATCAGCACCAGACGATCCCCGATCAGCGCCCGCAATTGTCCCAGATAGCTGTCGGCAAAGGCCATTCCAACGCTCCCCGCAGCTAGCAAAACCGTTGTGCGAGCAATACCTCAGCCTTCCGGCTTGACCACGTCGACCGGACTGATGTCGAGCAGGTCGAGCGTGCGGCGGAGCAGCCGCACCTCGCTCTCGGCCAGCTGCGAATCCGCCTTGGCGATCTCGGCCATATGGCGGGCCAGTTGCTTGCGCCGCTCGAGGTCTAGATCGCGGAACAGCGCGATGGCCTGCGAGCCGTTGGTCTCGTAGCCGAACTCGTTGAGATATTCGATGACGCTGTCGATGCTGGTTTCGGCAATGCCGAAGGCATCCTTGCAGATGCGTCGGAAGGCAACCATCTCGCTCTCGCTGACCGACCCGTCGGCCAGGATCATGCGGAACAGCATCAAGAGTTCCGCCGACAGGACCGGATCGTCCGCCACCTTGCGCACGCCCGGGTCGCCGTCGAAGATCGAGCGTATCTGGTCCAGCAATGCGAATGCCATCAGGAGCCCCTTTCCGATTCAGATGCGTCGCATGATTTCACCCAAGCGCGACGCGCTTGAATAGAGGTAGCGCGGAATCGGCCTTGCGCAAACAGGGCCGTCGTGGTCGAACGCCCGATATCTCAGCCGACCGGACATTTCCATACAACAAATGATCGACCTCACCACCCAGACCGTCGCCATGCTGGCGTTCGCCGGCTTTGCCGCGGGCTTTGTCGACTCGATCGCCGGCGGCGGCGGATTGATCACCATTCCCGCACTGCTTCTCGCCGGTTTCTCACCGATCGAAACGCTTGGAACCAACAAACTGCAAGGCATGTTCGGCTCTGGCTCGGCCACAATGCATTATGCCGCGAATGGCCATGTCGACCTGCGACGACAGCTGCCGTCAGCCTTGCTGGCGGTTGCCGGCGGCACTGCCGGTGCCTTGCTAGCAACGATTGTGCCGGGCGATGTTCTACGCGCCTCGCTGCCACTTCTGCTGATCGCCATCGCATTTTATTTCGCCATAAAACCCAACATGGGTGATGTCGACCGTGCCGAGCGGCTGTCACCGTTCCTGTTCGGGTTGACTGTCGCGCCCGCGATCGGCTTCTACGACGGCCTGTTTGGACCCGGCGCCGGCTCCTTCTACATGCTGGCCTTCGTCGCACTCGCCGGTTACGGCGTGCTCAAGGCGACCGCGCATACCAAGCTGCTCAATTTCGCCTCCAACATCGGCGGCTTCATCGTCTTCGCCGCGGTCGGCGTCGTCTACTGGAAGATCGGTTTGATGATGGGCGTTGCCCAATTCCTCGGCGCTCGCGTCGGCGCCAGCCTGGCCATGCGCATCGGTGCAAGACTGATCAAGCCGCTGCTGGTGGTCGTCTGCCTTGCGCTGGCCGTGAAGCTCTTGGCCGACCCGGCGAACCCGCTGCGTGTCATGATTGGTGTGTGAACACCCGCCCTGATAGAATGCCGCTGTTCGAATCATGTTGCGAGGAGCCAGACATGAATCTTAGCGCACCGACCCAAATTGTTTTCATCATTGCAGTTGTTATCGCCATCATCGGTGTTCTTGCCGCGCTTGGCGTTCTTGCGTTCATTCCACTCGCATCGGTGTGGATTGTTCTTATTGCCTTCATCGTGCTTGCCGGCGGCTGCTTGATGCGCGGCGCCTGACCAGTTTCCCTTCAAGTGGGGACCTGGAGCGCCCGGCCAAAAGCCGGGCGCTTTTGATTCTGGCCAATGGTCTGCTAGATTTGCCTCGGCGGAAGGATGGCCGATGCCAGTCGAGATGCAGCACCGGAAGGAACAGGACCGCTCCATTGCCGGGCGGTTCGAGATGCGCCGGCGCCTGCCCAGTCCTGCACTTGAAGGCATCGTCACCGACATCTGCGGCTATCGCGAAACGGCGCCAGGCCATTTCCACAATGTCGAATATGCATCGCTGACCGTGCCGCTGGTGATCAGCTTTGCCGAGCCCTTCGCCATCGGCCTCGGCAAGACGCCGGGCGACAATGACCGCTTCGCCAGTTTCGCCGCCGGCCTTTTTGCCGGACCGGTGGTGATCGAATCCTTCGGCGGCGCCTGCTGCGTCCAGGTCAACTTCACGCCGCTCGGCGCACGCCGGTTTTTCAAGCAGCCGATGAGCGAACTGACCGACAGCATGGTCGTGCTCGACGACGTGCTTGGCGCCGAAGGCATGGCGCTGCGCGAGCGGCTTGGCAACGCGCCGGACTGGGCGGCGCGTTTCGACATCGCCGAAGCCTTCGTCGCGGCCCGTCTCAAGAATGCCGCCGAAACCCCGCTCGAAATCGCCTGGGCCTATGACCGCATCATCACCTCTGGCGGCCGGACCCGCATTTCGGTGCTTGCCGAAAAGCTGGGCCGGAGCCGCAAGCATCTCGCCAGCGGCTTTTCCGATGCGATCGGTATCGGCCCCGAGACGCTGTCGCGCATCGTGCGCTTCAACCGGGCGCTCGGCCTGTCAAGGCAGCAGACCGTCGACTGGGCGGATATCGCCGCCGATTGCGGCTATGCCGACCAGGCGCATCTGGTACGCGAATTCCGCGACCTTGCCGGCGAGACGCCGACCGCACTTGCCAGGTAACATTTCTTCAAGACGCTGGAACGGCCTTCGACCAGAGTGATGCATGTCGCCCAAAAGTGCGCAGCGGTTTTGGGCATGCACAATCAAGGTTCATCGACCAACCCAAGTGAAGGAGTTCCCATGCCCACCACCACGGAAGCGCCGCGTCTCTACCCCGCCCTGCGCTACAAGAACTCGGCAAAAATGATCGACTGGCTGTGCGAAGCCTTCGGCTTCAGCGTCCGTGCCCGCTATGGCGAAGGCGATGTCGTGCACCATGCCGAACTGGTTTTCGGCTCGTCGATGATCATGCTGGGCACGGTGCGCGACGACGACTACGGCAAGATGGTCGGCGAGCCCGGCTTAGGCGGCGGCAAGTCGATCTACATTGCGGTCGACGATGCCGATGCCGCCTATGCCAAAGCCAGGAAGGCCGGTGCCACGATCATCCAGGAATTGACCAACCGCGACTATGGCAGCCGCGAGTTCATCTGCCGCGATCCCGAAGGCAGTGTCTGGTCGTTCGGCACCTACTGGCCGAAGGCTGGCGACAAGGCATAGGCAAGGTCTAGCGCGCCAGCGCAAAAATCGCATCACAGTCGAGATGGATTTCCAGCTCGGCTGCGACCTCGTCCAGCGCCCGCTCGACTTCGGCCCGATAATCGATGCCGCCACCCTTGATGCCGAGGCTTTCAAGGAATTTCCCGCGAAAGCCGTCGGCGCCGAACAGGCCATGCATATAGGTGCCGATCACCTTGCCGTCGGCGGAGACAGCGCCATCTTCGACACCATTGATGATCGCCGACGGTCGCATGGTGTCCGGACCCGTGGTGTGGCCAAGGTGGATCTCGTAGCCCTCGAGCGGCAGATCGAATTGTACCGAGCGGGCACTGACATTGCGCACCGTCTTCTCCGGTTCCATCACCGTTTCGACGTCGAGCAGGCCAAGCCCTTCGGCTTCGGTGACGCTGCCTTCGATACCGTCGGGGTCGCGCACCGAGCGGCCAAGCATCTGGAAACCGCCGCAAATGCCAACGACATGGCCGCCCCGCTTGCAGTGGGCAAGAAGGTCCCGGTCCCAGCCGTTCTCGCGGAATTTCAAGAGATCGCCGATCGTCGACTTGGAGCCGGGAATGACCACCAGCCCGGCATCGGCCGGCAAAGGCTTTCCGGGCGGCACGAACACCACCTCGACCTGCGGTTCGGCCTTGAGCGGATCGAGATCGTCGAAATTGGCGATGCGGCCAAGCATCGGCACGGCCACCTTCAGCGCGCGCGTCTCGCCGGACGCCAGCCGTTCCAGCACCACCGAATCCTCCGGAGGCAGCCGCGCTGCCGCCTTCAGCCACGGCACCACGCCAAAACACCGCCAGCCGGTAAATTTCTCGATCGACCTGATGCCGTCGTCGAACAGCGAGACGTCGCCGCGAAACTTGTTGATGAGGTAGCCGACGATCATGCGCCGGTCCTCTTCCGGCAGGATCAGATGCGTGCCGGCCACCGAGGCGATGACGCCGCCGCGATCGATATCGCCGACCAGCACCACCGGCACGTCGGCGCGGGTCGCAAAGCCCATATTGGCAATGTCGCGGCTGCGCAGGTTGATCTCGGCCGGCGAACCGGCGCCCTCCACGATGACCAGGTCGGCGCCCTCGCCGACCTTGTTCCAGGAGTCCATCACGGCGTCCATCAGTTGGCCCTTCAGCGCCTGATAGTCGCGCGCCCGTGCTTCGCCAAACACCTTGCCCTGCACGATGACCTGCGCGCCGACATCGGTCTGCGGCTTGAGCAGCACCGGGTTCATGTGGACCGACGGCGCCACACCGCAAGCGATCGCCTGCAGCCATTGCGCGCGGCCGATCTCGCCGCCGCCGGCCTTGTTGTCGCCGGGAATGTCGGCGACCGCAGCGTTGTTCGACATGTTCTGCGGCTTGAAGGGCCGCACCTTCAGCCCACGCTTTTTTGCTGCCCGGCAAAGGCCGGCGACCAGCACCGTCTTGCCGACATCCGAACCCGTGCCTTGCAGCATGATCGCCTTGGCCATCAGCCCCTGCCCTGCGCCACGGTTCCGGTGATCGTGGATTTTGCAGCCAGTGGCCCGCCGCGCCAGATGTAGAGCGCCAGCAATGGCTCTATGCCGGTGCGCATGGCGTGGTTGACGTTGGAAGCATGGTGGACCACCTCGCCGGCCGCGCGCCGGCGAAACCCGCTCTCACCCATCCGCCACTCAGTGCCGCCGGTCAGCGGGATGTAGATCTCCTCGGCAACATGATGATGGTCGGGATAGACGACATCGGGGCCAAGAATCAGCAGGCCGGCCGCAACCTGGTCATTGGCGAAGTGGCCACGGGTGCCGAACACTTCGAGCCAGCCGTAATTGTCGATGAATGCCTCACCGAAATCCGCCTTGCTATAGGTCTGCCCCCAGCGGAGATCATTCCGACGTTCCGCAAGCAATCGCACCAGCGGCTTGGCATCGGGCGGCGCCAGTTCGGCGGCGCGATCGAGGTGGCGCAGGCAGCCAAGCGGATGCGGCTCCAGCGCGCGGGCTGGCATGTCCCAGGCGATCCCCGCCACGGCGTAGCGCACCAAGGCGTCGTCCACGGAAGCGAGATAGGCGTGGAACTGTTCCAGCAGTTCATCGAATTTTGTCGCCACGTCTCGCTCCGAACATGCATTGGTGCACAGCCGCTCCGCAGGAGGTCGGGTTGCGCGGCGGCATCATTGGTCTAGATTGGTGCGCGCGCAAAGCCAAAAACAACAGGCCAGCGAGCTTAAGATGTGTTGAGATTCAGGTCAGGCCGAGCTGAAAACGGCGGTTTTCGAGAACCGGAGCGGAGCGTCCTTAAGGTACGTGAGCACCGGAAGCGCAGGAAACCGACGTTTGCAGGCCGGCATCACCTGAGTATCAACATAAGTTAGCTGGCCAGCACATAGGGAGCACGCCATGGACGCCGCGGTCGATGCGAGCACCAGCCAGTTCGAACTCAACGAGGAACAGCGCGCCATCCAGGAGATGGCGCAGGCCTTCGCTGCCGACCGCGTCGCGCCGAACGCACTCGATTGGGACCGCAGGAAACACTTCCCCGCCGACGTGATCCGCGAGACCGGGCCGCTCGGCCTCGGCGGCATCTATGTCCGAGACGATGTCGGCGGCTCCGCGCTCGGCCGGCTCGACGCTGTACTGATCTTCGAGGCGCTCTCGCGCGCCGATCCGGCCTTTTCGTCCTTCATCTCGATCCACAACATGGTCGCCTCGATGATCGACCGTTTCGGCAATGAAGAGCAACGCCAGCGCATCCTGCCTAAGCTCACCTCAATGGAATGGCTGGCGAGCTACTGCCTGACCGAACCGGGCTCCGGATCGGATGCCGCGGCGCTGAAGACGCGCGCGGTGAAGAGCGGCGGCGACTATGTCCTCAACGGCACCAAGCAGTTCATCTCGGGCGCAGGTGACAGCGACGTCTACGCCGTCATGGTGCGCACCGGCGCCGACGGGCCGAAAGGCATTTCCACCATCGTCGTTCCCAGGGACGCGCCCGGCCTCTCCTTCGGCGCCAACGAGCACAAGATGGGCTGGCACATGCAGTCGACCCGCCAGGTCATCTTCGAAGACTGCAAGGTGCCGGCGGAAAACCTGCTATCGGGCGAAGGTGCCGGCTTCGGCATCGCCATGGCCGGGCTCGACGGCGGCCGGCTGAACATAGCCGCCTGTTCGCTGGGCGGCGCGCAATCGGCGCTCGACAAGGCGCTGTCCTACGCCGCCGAGCGCAAGGCGTTCGGCTCCAGGATCAACCAGTTCCAGGCGCTGCAGTTCAGGCTGGCCGATATGGAGACCGAACTGCAGGCGGCGCGCATCTTCCTCTACGCCGCCGCCTCGAAGCTCGACGGCAAGGCGCCGGACGCCGGCAAATGGTCGGCAATGGCCAAGCGCTTCGTCACCGACACCGGCTTCACCGTGGCCAACGACGCGCTGCAGCTGCTCGGCGGCTACGGCTACCTGCACGATTACGGCATCGAGAAGCTGGTGCGGGACCTGCGCGTCCATCAGATCCTCGAAGGCACCAACGAGATCATGCGCGTCATCATCGCGCGAGCCCTGATCGGCCGCTGACGCCAGAAGAACCTGGGAGACAGACAATGACGACGATCGCCTTCATCGGGCTCGGCAACATGGGCAATCCAATGGCGGCCAATCTGGTCAAGGCCGGGCATGCCGTGCATGGCTTCGACCTGATGCCGGAGAATCTGACGGTCGCCCGCGAGCATGGCGTCATCATTATGGCCAATGCACCGGCCGCGGTGAAGGACGCCGATGTGGTGGTCACCATGCTGCCGGCCGGCAAGCATGTGCTGTCGGTCTATGAATACATTGCTCCCAAGGCCAAAAAGGGCGCGCTGTTCATTGATTCCTCGACCATCGATGTCGAATCGGCCCGCAAGGCGCATGCCGTCGCCACCAAGCACGGCCTGCTGTCCATCGACGCACCGGTCTCAGGCGGCACCGGCGGTGCGGCGGCCGGCACGCTGACCTTCATGGCCGGTGGCTCCGACAATGCCTTCGCCGCCGCCGAGCCGATCCTGAAGCCGATGGCCGGGCGTATCGTCCATTGCGGCGGCGACGGCGCAGGACAGGCCGCCAAGATCTGCAACAACATGATCCTCGGCATTTCGATGATCGGCGTCGCCGAGGCCTTCGTGCTGGCGGAAAGGCTCGGCCTCTCGCACCAGGCGCTGTTCGACGTCGCCTCGACTTCGTCCGGCCAGTGCTGGTCGCTGACCACCTACTGCCCGGTGCCCGGCCCTGTGCCGACCTCGCCCGCCAACCGCGACTACAAGCCGGGCTTTGCCGCCGCTCTGATGCTGAAGGACCTGAGGCTGGCGCAGGAGGCAGCACAAGGATGCGGCGCGGTGACCCCGCTTGGTGCTGAGGCGGCTCAGCTCTATGCGCTGTTCAACGCCCAGGGGCATGCAGGCGCCGATTTTTCCGGAATCATTAATTTTCTGCGCGGAGCCAATCCATAAGCTCCTAATATAACTGGTTTTTTTGCTTATCTTGAGAGAAACTGGTCAAATTTAGGTTTGCTTAAGCTCTCGATAACCCCCCGGTAACGATGTTTCTGTAAAACGGAATGCGAGGCGGACATATCGCATCCGCCCGGCGCTCCGGATCAGGTCTCGCGTACCGGAGCCCGTAAGTTTCGCCAAGTGTTTGCGTAGCGAAACGCCATGCGTATCTGGCAAAGCCGCGTTCCCGTTGGAGCGCGGTTTTTGCATTTCCGCCGGCTTCATCAGCGCAGCCTGTTTTATATACCGATTGCCGCATTCGGGATCGCGACATGATCTTCATTGATCAGCACGATCGGTGCATCGGCTCCCTCGACCCGGACGACCAGCAGGCGCAGGCTCCACGTGCCTGCTGTCCGGACAGCGGTCGAGAAGGCGGTGCCCTTGCCCTTGGTACCATGGACCGGAATGCTGAACTGGGCATCGCCCGCCCCATTCGCATTGACATTGAGATGGCCACCGACCCAAAAACTCTCGGTCAGGTCATCACCGAGGGCGGCCTTGACGCGGTCGTCGGCGCGAAGCTTGTCCATGGTCATGTGATAGGCATCGCTGCCTTTCAGGACGTAAGGAATACCGCCGACCATCGCCGCACAGCCGCCGATGCTGACCACCCAGATGACAAGGCCCGCGATCGCCCAGTTGCGTTGCGTCTTGCGGAACTGTTCCGCGTCGCGCCAGGCGCGGTTCTGCCAGGCCCAGCGGCTGCCGCGCGCACCCAGTACGATGATCATGACGATGTTGACGACAGGAATCAGTGCCAGCAGCGCGATGAAGGTGCTGTTGCCGATACCCCAGATCCAGTTGAGGAAGAAGGCGCCCCAGTTCCAGCGGTCAAGTTCGGCGGGAATTTCGGCAGGCTGGTTGAGCGGCTGTCCGGCCATGATGTTCCCCCATCGGCAGATGTGCTTGATGGGTTCTAGCGTATGACCTCGAAAAACGGGAATCGGTTTTTCCGGAGCGGCCTTTCTTTGTCAGGCCTTGTTGGAAAGCCGGCGAAAATTCGCCTTCACCGTACGGCTTGCCGGCTTCAGCGCGGCGCTGATCGACCGTTCCGCGGCGACGCCGTTGAACAACGACGGCGTGCGGCCGGCAAGGATTTCCGGCCAGAACCGCGATGCCGACTGCAGGAAGGACATTTGCGCCGCAAACGCTCCTTCGGCCACCGCTACGGTCTTCTCGTTCACGGCGCGCGCCGTCTCCGTGCCCCATGGCTTCCCGCTCCCGGCATCCAGCGCCATCAACGGCAGCCGCATCAGCGCCACCATCGGCGCCAACATCAGGTCACCGCCGATGCTGGCTGCATCTTGCAGCCGTCGGCTCTTGCCGGTCTTTTTCATGGAAACAGTCCCCTTGTCGCAGCCACGTCGGCTGCTGACCCGCACACTAAGCGCTGAGGGTGAAATTCGTTCCCTAACGAAATGTTTCTCGAAGCCGGGCATTCCCATCGAGAACGCCCGGTCGAGGTACCGATCCCTATCGCTTGCGCAGATCCGCCTGCGCCAGGTCCAGCGCCTTGGAGATGCGCTCGCAAGCCATGTCGATCGTGTCACGGGTCCAGATCAGCGGCGGCGACAGGATCATCGTGTCGCCGGTGGCGCGCAGCATCATGCCTTGCGCGATCGCATGGTCGCGCACGGTCACCGCCGCACTTCCCGACGGCAGGAACCGCTCCTTGGTGGCCTTGTCCTTGACGATTTCGATCGCGCCCATCAGCCCGATCGAGCGCACCTCGCCGACCAGATCATGCCCGGCAATGCGCTCCTGCAACGCCTTGGCGAAATACGGCCCGGTATCGTTCCTGACGCGATCGACCAGCCCTTCCCGCTCGATGATCTCAAGGTTCTTCAGCGCCACGGCACACGCCACCGGATGACCGGAATAGGTATAGCCGTGATTGAACTCGCCGCCCTTCCCGACCAGTGTCGCGGCGATGCGGTCGCCGACCAGCAATGCCGACAGCGGCTGGTAGCCCGAGGTCAGTGCCTTGGCCGTGGTGATGGTGTCCGGCTCGATGCCGAGCGTTTGTGATGCGAACCATTCACCGGTGCGGCCGTAGCCGGTGATGACCTCGTCCAGCATCAGCAGGACATCGTATTTGCGACAGATGCGCTGCACTTCCGGCCAGTAGCTGACCGGCGGTATCTTCACGCCGCCTGCCCCCATCACCGGCTCGCCGATGAAGGCCGCAACCTTGTCGGCACCGGCTTCGAGGATCGCATCCTCGACGGCCTTGGCCGCCCGCAGGCCGAAGTCATGATCGCTCTCGCCCGGCAGTGCGAGTTCATAGGCATAAGGCATCATCACATGGACGATGTTGGGCACCGCGCCGCCGAGCTGCTTGTGCATGGCATCCATGCCGCCGAGCGAGGTGCCGGCAACGGTCGAGCCGTGATAGGCCATCTTGCGCGAGATGATGCGGTTCTTCTCCGGCTTGCCTTCCAGCACCCAGTAGTGGCGGACAAGGCGCAGCGCCGTGTCGTTGGCTTCCGAACCGGACGAGCCGTAGAATACCTGGTTGACGTGCTTCGGCGCGATCTCCGCCAGCTTCTTGGACAACAGCACCGGTGTCGGCGTCGAGCATTTGAAGAAGGAGTTGTAGTAGGGCAGTTCCTTCATCTGCGCGTAGGCGGCCTCGGCCAGTTCGTCGCGGCCATAGCCGATGTTGACGCACCACAGCCCAGCCATGCCGTCGAGGATCTCAGTCCCCTCGGTATCGTAGATGAACGGCCCGTTGGCATGGGTGATGATGCGCGAGCCGGCTTCGCGCAAATCCTTATGGTCGGTGAACGGGTGGAGATGGTGCGCGGCGTCGATCTGCTGAAGCTGCTTCAGCGAATAATTCTGATAGGTCATTGATCTGATCTTTCCTCTGGATTCTATCCGGCCGTGCCGGGAGCGAATGCGTCAGAGGCAAGCAGGTGGCGAATAACCGATGCGGGCGCACAGGCGCAGAAGCTCGGCGCGCAGCGTGCGCGGTGACGGTGTCACCGCGACCCGGAATGCGCGAGCCCCAAATACGGGAGCCAAGGTCCTGACGAAAGCCATGGACGGCACCTTAGAGCAATTCCGGGAAAAGAGTGAAGCGGTTTTCCCGGGAAAAGCTCGTATCGCTCTCCCTCAGGGAATTGCATCAAAACAAAGATCGAGCAAAGGGCGGTCGAAGTGAACCACCCTTTGCGTTTGCAGCGCCGAGACTTCGGCTCATGCCTTGCCGCTCAGCGCCCTTTGCAGGAACACATACTTCATCGCCGTCTGCGCCGCCTGCGGCCGGCGGTCGCCGCGGCCGCCATGTCCGCCCTCGGTCTCCTCGAAGAACAGCGTCCGGGTGTGGCCGGCTTCCTGCAGGCGGGCCGCCATCTTGCGCGCATGACCGGGATGGACGCGGTCGTCAGCGGTCGAGGTGGTCAGCAGCACCGGAGGATAGGCGGCATCGGCCGCGACATGCTGGTAGGGCGAATAGGCCGAAAGCCACTTCGCATCTTCCGGTTTCGACGGATCGCCATATTCGGCCATCCACGAGGCACCGGGCGGCAATTCGGTGTAGCGCAGCATGTCGAGCAGCGGCACCTCAATGATGACGGCACCGAAAAGCTCGGGATGCTGCGTCATGGAAACGCCGGTCAGCAAGCCGCCGTTCGAGCCGCCCTGGATACCGAGCGAAGCCGCCGTGGCAATCCCGCGCTTGACGACGTCCTGCGCGACCGCGGCAAAATCGTCGAAGGCGTTCTGACGGTTGCCCTTGAGCGCCGCCTGATGCCAGGCCGGGCCGAACTCACCGCCGCCGCGAATGCAGGCTTGGACATAGGCATTGCCGCTTTCCAGCCACAACCTGCCGCGCACGCCGGCATAGCTTGGCAGAAGCGGGACTTCGAAACCACCGTAGCCATAAAGCAGCGTCGGCACCGGACCCTTCTGGTCGCGCCGCCGGACGACGAAGTACGGGATCATCGTGCCGTCCTTCGAGCGCGCCTCGAACTGCTCCGAGATCAGCGGCGCCGCATCGAAGCGGGCCGGCTGCGACTTCACGGTGGCGAGCGTCTCGCCATCGTCGTCCGACCAGATGATCGAACTCGGTGTCAGGAAGTCGGTGAAGGAGAAGGAAACGCTGGAGCCGAAATGCTCGGCGTGGCTGATGCCGACATTGCCATTCTCGGGCAGTGCCACGGGCTTCTGCGACCAGCCGCCATCCTTGCGCTCGCAGACGACAATCTTGCCGCGCACATTGTCCATCAGGTTGATGAACAGGCGGTCCTGCGTGCGGGCAATGCCGGCAATCGACACGCGATACGCCGGCTCCAGCAAGGTCTCCACTGGGCCGAGCGTGCCAGCCTCGACCCAGTGTGCCAGATCCAGCGAATAGAGGCCATCAGGCTTGCACGAAGTGCCGTCGGGCGCCGTCCACGGGCTGCGCACGCCGAAGACGAGTTGATCCTTGAAGATCGCCGTATCGGTCACGTAGTCAGGCAACGGCAGGCGTTTGTTCTCGCCGGAAGGAAGCCGCAGGAAGATATGTGAGGCGAAGAAATCGAGCGTCCGGGCCAGGATCAGATAACGTCTGTCGCCGTCGAACTCGACGCCAGCGCCAACCGCGAGATCCTCCTTCTGCCCCTCGAAGATCGGTGTCGCGTCTTCCAGTTTGGTGCCGCGCTTCCACAGCTTGACCACGCGCGGATAACCGGATTGCGTCTTGTCAGCCTCCTCGAAAGCCGCCG
The DNA here is from genome assembly GCF_056404455.1 of Mesorhizobium sp. P2_D1. Lineage (NCBI taxonomy): Bacteria > Pseudomonadati > Pseudomonadota > Alphaproteobacteria > Hyphomicrobiales > Phyllobacteriaceae > Mesorhizobium > Mesorhizobium sp. P2_D1. Next base: position 11,340 of record NZ_JBFUDZ010000009.1, on the reverse strand, counting down.
AGACGATGACGGTGTCCTTGTCCAGCCAGCCGAAGCCCGACTTGGAAGCGGGTGCGCGAAATCCGTCCTCGACAAAGGATTTGGTCGCGATGTCGAATTCGCGCATCTCGCTGGCGTCACCGCCATCCGGCGACATCGAGACAAGGCAGAGGTTGAAGTCCGGATAGAGCCGGCTGGCACCGCTGAACACCCACTTGATTCCGTCCTTGGCCGCAAGCTGGTCGAAGTCGACGATCGTTTCCCAGTCGGGCTTCTCGGTCTTGTAGGAAGCGACCGTCGTGCGGCGCCACAGGCCGAGCACATTGGTCTTGTCCTGCCAGAAATTGTAGACATGGCCGGCAATCGCGGCACCGACCGCGATGTTGTCCTCGGCAGTCATCAGGTCGAGTGCCGTCTGGAACGACGCCTGATAGGACGGATCGCCCTGCAGTTCACCGACCGTTACCTCGTTCTGACCATGCACCCAGTCGAGCGACTGCTTGGCTGTCCTGTCCTCCAGCCAGAGAAAGGGATCTTCGGTCGAAGGGGTGGAATTTGGCAGGGTCTGCGTGGTCGACTTGGTCATAGGGTCTCCGGTAAACTCATCAAGGCTCGGTGTCGCACACATCGTCATGCCACTACCGAAATTCAATTGGAACGCGCGAAAGAAGCGACCCGCCATACCGCATCAAGTGCGAAACCTTATCCGGCCATGTGTCGCTACGAGGAAGCCGCATGCAATTTCTCTACATTGCGAAAGAGAGATTTGATCCGTCCAGGGGCACGGAATGGACGAAATACATCGAGTGGTCGGGCCTCACCCAACTGACCGAAGTCGTCACCCTCGATGGAATGCTTGGCCCGGTCGCGCTTGGCGAGACAAAGGACAGCTACTGGCCCCACATTGTCAACGAGGACTGGATGCTCGATTTCTTTGTGGATCTTGAGTTTCTGCTTTCGCAACTGGCGGATACGAACGAACTGAATATTTTAAGCGTAATTCGAAAGCCGTCGACGGACGTGCATTCGATTGATTGGGGCGGTTTCATCTTCCTGGGCTACGATTTGTTGGATCAAGAAGGTTCCATAAGCGCGTTGACCAACTGCGGCGGATTTCCCGACGTGTTTTCGAATTCGGAGTTATCTCAAGTTGGGCTGATACCCGACTTTGATCGTGCCGCTGAAATTCAGGACATGCTGCGCCGGATACACCCCGAGGAACGTCACGCCCATTGTGACATATGGGCAATTTCGAGATGGCGAGGCGATGACGAGCAGCAGCATCCCACAATAGCGTCAGGCTAACCTTCGACCTACGATGCTCGCAACCGCCAGCGTCAGACACATCAGGCCAAGGATAATCGGCAGGCCTCTTGCACCCAGAACATCCATCGCTGTACCGGCCAGCGGCGGCACTGCGATGCCGCCGACGCCCCACATCAGGGAGAAGGCGGCGTTGCCGGCAACCAGTGTCGAGCCGGTGAAGCGCTCACCGAGCTCGATGATCGACATCGTGTAGATGCCGTAGGAAACCGCACCCCAGACAAAGATCATCGGCCAGATCAGTGGCGTCTCGATGAGAAACGGCAGGAGCAGGCAGCCAAGCACCGTGATCGCGACACAGGCAAGCCGCACCAGACGCGCGGAGAGCCTTTCGGCCAGCAGGCCAAGTGGCACCTGCATGGCGATGTTGCCGGCGATCATCACCGAAAGCAGCGCCGACATGCGGGTTTCAGAGATGCCGTGATGGGTGCCATAGACGGGCAGCAAGGCCAGCGCGCCCTGCTCGAAGCCGGCGGCAACGATAACGGCAAACAAAAGCAGCCACGCCAACCGCACGAAGCCCAGGACGGAAACCTGATGCCCGGCCTCGTCGACCTTGGGCAGACGCGGCAGCACCGAGGCCAGGCAGATGCCGCACAGCACGAAGGCGAAAATGCCGACGAGGAAAGGCGGCCAGCCCTCCGTGCCGACGGCAAGCAGGCATAGCGGCCCGGCCGCGAAGCCGGCCGAGATGATCGTCGAATAGACGCCCATGACGCGGCCGCGCCGGGCCGGCGGCGCCAGCGCGATCACCCAGATCTCGCTCAGCACGTAAAGCGGGTTGGTCACCACGCCAATCATGAAGCGCAGGGGAAACCAGAGATAGACATCCTGCGTCCAGCCGATCAGCACCAGCACGATCGCCGAAAGCGCCGCGCAGGAGAGTGCCGTGCGCCCTGCCCCGAACCGGCGCGCCAGCGCCGGGATCAGTGGTGACGAGACGATGAAACCTATCGGTGTCATTGCCGCCGACAAGCCGATCATCGCCGGTGAGACGCCCTGGCGCTGCAGGATGAAGCTCAGCAGCGGATAGGACAGGCCTTGCGCGATGGCGAACACCGAGACGGTCGCGATCACGCCGGTGATCGCCGCCCACTGCATCGCTGTCTCACTGTCGCTCGAACCGTTCGCGATCATGCCTTGCCGCTCCGGCGCACGGACGAGCGATACAGCGCGAACATCACCAGCAACGCGTCGAGACCGGCGATCACGACCGGCAGGCCGAGCGGGCCGATGCCTTGCATGAGCAGCCCGGCACCCGGCGGGCCGACAATACCGCCGACGCCCCACATCAGCGCGAAGGCGGCGTTGCCGGCGACCAGCACCGAGCCCTTGAAGCGGCTGCCCAGTTCGACCAGCGCCATTGTGTAGACGCCGTAGCCGACGGCGCCCATCACCAGCAGCACGACCCAGATCAGCGGCGTCATGACCAGCAGCGGCAGCAAAAGCGCGCAAGTCGCGGTTGCCAGCGCACAGACGATGATCATGGCACGACCGCCAAAACGCTCCGCCAGCAGGCCGAGTGGGATCTGCAGCAGGATGTTGCCCAGCGAAAGCGCCATCACCAGCGAGCCAAGCACGGCCTCCACCAGGCCGTAGCTGGCGCCAAACACCGGCAGCAGCGCATAGGTGCTTTGCTGGACCGCGGCCGAAACCAGGACGGCAAGCAGCAGTGCCGGCGCCACCTTGGCAAAGCCGACAAGGCCGCTGGCAGGTTGGCCGTCATCCTCGAAACCGGTGAGCCTGGAAGAGACGGCGTGCAGGATCACCGCGCAGAGTGTGAAGCCGGCGACACCGACCAGGAAGGGAGCCCAACCCGACGTGCCCAGCAGGGTCAGTGCGAATGGCCCGGCCGCATAGCCGGCGCCCAGCAGCGTGTTGAACACGCCCATGACCCGGCCTCGTCGCGATGGCGGCGCCAGCGACAGCGCCCAGACCTCGCCAAGGATGTAGAGCGGATTGATGACCACGCCGATGATGAAGCGGATGACGAACCAGGCCACCCAGTCCTGCAGATAGCCGATGCCCAGGAAGCAGAGCGCGCCGATCAGCGAGCAGCCGACCGCCAGCGTGCGTGCGCCGACCAGCCGCACCGCGGCCGGCACGAAGGAAGCCGAAAGGATCAGGCCGAGCGGCATCATCGCCGCCGACAAGCCGATCAGCGCGGGCGACATTCCCTGCTTCTGCATCAGCAGCGTGAACAGCGGCGAGCTCAGCCCTTGCGCGGCGCCGAACATGGCAAGTGCTGCGGTGACGCCGGCAAGCGCTGCCCACTGCGTTCCCGCTTCGCCTTCGCTCGAGCCGGTCGCGACCATGCTGATACTGTCATCCATGTGAAAGTGCAGGCCATCCCGCCGGCAAGCCCGACTAGCTACTGGTTCGATTTAGGGAAAGGAAGGGCCGGACGGTGAAATCCGCTTGCGCCACCGGACCCGTCCTGTCGGCTGAAGCCGATCGGCCCCTCATCGAATGGAGGCAGGTGCTGAACCTGGTGGAGGCTACGGAAAATACCGGGCGATCGCCCCCTTCTTGCCGTCGGCGTAAGGCTTCAGCCACTTGTCGTCGATGGAAATCCCGTCATCGTCGGAAGGTCCCTTGCCGATCGTCCTGCGCCAGGCGCGGAACTTGTAGTGGTCGAACACGTCGAGCATATGCACTGCATAGGCGGCGGCGAAGGTCTTGTCGCCCTCCACGATCACCATGTTCTCGTCATTCTCATAGGACGCCTTGTAACCGAGATTGTGGCTGCCGGTGATGACCGTGGCGTTGTCCTCCATCGGGTCGATGATGACGATCTTGTCGTGCACGATCGCATGGCCGACGGTCAGTACTTCTGCCTGGAAGTCGCGGGCGATCGTGGCGCCGGTCAGGTTTGCCGCCCGCACAATGGAGACGTTGGGCATCTCCCAGACCTTCTCAGGGAATACGAAGGGCGACTTGCCGTCCTTGTTCGACTTGTGGGTGACCGGATCCTTGGTCGGCGCGACATAATTGGGCATCGCGGTTTCGTCGCTGATCGCGCCTTGCACGATCAGATTCGGATCGGCCTTGGCTGCCGCGACCGCCTGGTCGACGATCGAGTTTTCGCCGAGCAGCGACGGATTGAACACCAGGAACAGCACCGCGCGTTTCGCCGCCTTGATGCGGGCGAATACATCCTCGAGGTCGACCGGCCGCACCGAGATGTCCTTCTTGTTGCGGTCGGGATCGTTGGGCGAGAACCAGACCGTCATACCGTCCAGCGTTGCCGTGGCGCCGTTCAGCGGATTGGGCAGGTGGTTTTCCCTGCGAAACGGCACGCCTTGCGTCTGCACGACGTGGCCGGCGGCGCTTTCCGAGGCTGGCGGCGGGAACACATCGGCCTTCATGCGCTGCCAATAGGCGTCGAAGATCTCGGCCATCGCCGGATCGTCGCGGATGAAGGCGTTGTTGGACTGTCCGCAAATGCCCGTCGACGTCCAGTTGGTGCTGCCGGTCATCACCGCTTGCGGCTTGCCCTGGCCATCGCGGTAGACGGCAAACTTGTTGTGGCCGATATGGTTGTTGTTGAACAGGCGGTCGCTCACCACGACGCCCGCGTCGTGCAAGCGCTTCCTGTACGGCGCGTTGCCGGCGTCCCAGGCCTTGGTCTGGTCGTCCCTGCCCGAATTGGCAAGAATGACCTCGACGACATCCTTGGCGGCGATGATCGCGTCGCACAGCTCGTCGTCGCCAAGCTCGTAGAGCGCAAGCCTGACGGTGCCGCCTTCGGTCTTGGCCCGTTTCAGCAGGCTGGTCAGCACATCAGGCACATCGCCATGCAGATAGGCGCGTATCTTGCTGGTCGGATCCTGCAGCACCGCCCTGATCTTGTCGCGCTGCCCGACCTTGATGCCGGCCTCTTGCAGCGCATGCGACATCCATTGCGTCGACAGCACGCCATTGGTGAAGGCAACCCGCGCCTTGCCGAACATCTGGCCGAGAAAGATCGACGGGCTGACCGCACCCTGGCCGAGATAACCGAGCGGACGCGCCGGCCCGGTATAGGCGGGCTTGCCATCGACGATCTGATCGGGTCGCACCGGCACCGGGTCGAGACCCGGCTTCATGTCGCCGACCGGGCGCACCCGGTAGGCTATCATTTCACCCTCCGGCCTGACGTCGATGCTGTCGCGCCGCCGCCGCACGGTGAGATCGCGCCAGAATGTCTTCTGCACCGGCCAGACGCCGGTATCCTGGGGAATCCATCGTGGATTGCGTTGGCCCTTGAAAGGCACCCAGGAGGCCAGGCAGCGTTCCTCGCCGGTGTCGGGATAGATGCGCACGATCTCGAAGCCGAGGCAGCCCGGGATCATGCCGTCTATATCCCAGGAAAGGAATGCGACTTCGTTGTTTGTCGCGGCGCGCACTTTGACGACGTCAGGCATGGCGTTCCCTCCAGAGACGTTCGGCGCGCCAATATAGCAGAAGTAAAAGACGGATGTGTAACGCGTTTCACTTAGCGTCGATCCGGCCGCCGCTCTCAGGCCAGCGCATCGCCACGATCGGGCGATATTCTGACCGTGCAACTGCCGTTCCGGCATGTCGCTTCCCTCGCCCTAGTGGTCGCCGCCTCCGCAACGACCGGCGGGTCGCCGGTCCATTATGCCGCCCGCCACCGCATCGTACGAGGACCATCATGACCGCCGCCCTACAACCTGCAGAACCGGCATTGGCCACCGACCGCGCCCGTCGTGGCGGCCGCGCTGGAAAGCGCGCCGGCGGTTCGGCCGCGTTCGAGCAGCCGGCTTTCCGCCAGCTGAAGAACCCGCTCGCACCGACCAGGCTGGTTTCGGACGACGAGCTGGAATCGATCCATCTCGCTTCCTTGCGCGTGCTGAGGGAAATCGGCGTCGACGTTCTGCATGACGAAGCCCGCCGCATCATGAAGGCACATGGCGCCGACGTGCGCGACGGCAGCGAGCGGGTGCGCTTCGACAGCGACATGATCCTCGAGCTGGTGTCGAACTGCCCTTCGGAGTTCACCATCCACTCGCGCAACCCGGCGCACAATGTGCGCTTCGGCGGCAACAATCTGATCATCTCGATGATGGCATCGGCGCCCAACTGCTCCGACATCGATCGCGGCCGCCGGCCTGGCAACCAGCAGGATTACCGCAACTTCCTCAAGCTCGCTCAGATGCACAACATCCTGAACTGCACCGGCGGCTATCCGGTGGAGCCGACCGATATCCATCCGTCGGTCCGGCACCTGGAGTGCGTCCGCGACCTCGCCACGCTGACCGACAAGGTGTTTCACATCTATTCGCTCGGCAAGGAGCGCAACGTCGACGGCATCGAGATCGCCAGGATCGCGCGCGGCATCAGCCACGAGCAGTTGCTCGAGGAGCCGTCGGTCTTCACCATCATCAACACCAATTCGCCGCTCAAGCTCGATGTGCCGATGATGGAAGGCATCATCCAGATGTCGAGCAAGGGCCAGGTCGTCGTCGTCACGCCGTTCACCCTGTCGGGGGCCATGGCGCCGGTGACGATCGCCGGCGCACTGGTGCAGCAGAACGCCGAGGCGCTGTCCGGCATCGCCTTTGCCCAGATGGTGCGCAAGGGCGCGCCCGTCGGCTATGGCGGCTTCACCTCCAATGTCGACATGAAGTCCGGTTCACCGGCCTTCGGTACGCCCGAATACATGAAGGCACAGCTGGTCGGCGGCCAGCTTGCCCGCCGCTACAACATACCCTACCGCACCTCCAACACCTGCGCCGCCAACACGGTCGATGCGCAGGCGGCTTACGAGAGCGTGTTCTCGCTGTGGGGCGCCATCCAGGGCGGCGGCAATTTGATGATGCATGCGGCCGGCTGGCTCGAGGGCGGCCTGCGCTRCTCCTATGAGAAGACCATATTGGACATCGACCTGCTGCAGATGGTGGCGGAGTTCCTGACCCCGCTCGACCTGTCCGAAGAAGCGCTCGGCTTCGATGCCATCCAGTCGGTCGGTCCCGGCGGCCATTTCTTCGGCACCCAGCACACGCAGGACCGCTACAAGACCGCCTTCTACTCGCCGATCCTCTCCGACTGGCGCAATTTCGAGACCTGGGCGGAAGCCGGCTCGCCGACGGCGCTGGAAAAGGCCAACAAGGTGTGGAAGGAGCGCCTGGCCTCCTACGAAGAGCCCTTTATGGACCCGGCCATTCGCGAGGAACTCAACGCCTTCGTCGAAAAGCGCCGGTCCGAGGGCGGTGCACCGACCGACTTTTGAATGGCACGCGGCGACCGCTGACCTCGGCGTCGAGGCGTTCCACCGCCGACCCAAAAACCTGATTCAGTTTACGCAAAAACGGACCTATCTTGATGAAATCTCATGTAAAAGCGGTTGTCATCGGCGGCGGCGTCGTCGGCTGCTCGGTTCTCTACCATCTGGCCAAGGCCGGCTGGACCGACATCATGCTGATCGAGCGCTCGGAGCTTACCTCCGGCTCGTCCTGGCACGCGGCGGGCGGCTTCCACACGCTGAACGGCGACCCCAACGTCGCCAAGCTGCAGGCCTATACGGTGCAGCTCTACAAGGAGATCGAGGAGATTTCCGGCCAGTCCTGCTCGCTGCACCTGACCGGCGGCGTGATGATGGCCGATACCCCGGAGCGCATGGACTTCCTGCGGCTCGCCCACGCCAAGGGCCGCTATCTCGGCATGGACACCGAGTTGATCACGCCATCCGAAGCCAAGGCGATGTTCCCACTGATGGACGAGACCAATTTCGTCGGCGCCATGTGGGATCCGGTCGAGGGCCATCTTGATCCGTCCGGCACAACGATCGCTTATTCCAAGGCGGCCAAGAAGCTCGGTGCCGAGATCGTGCTGCGCAACCGCGTCGTCGAGCTGACGCAAGAGGTCGACGGCACCTGGAACGTCGTCACTGAACAGGGCACGGTTCACGCCGAGCACGTTGTCAACTGCGGCGGCCTGTGGGCACGTGAGATCGGCCGCATGGTCGGCGTCGAACTGCCGGTGCTGGCCATGGAGCACATGTACCTGCTCACCGAGCCAATGCCGGAGGTCGAGGAATTCAACAAGTCGACCGGCCGCGAGATGATCGGCGTGCTTGACTTCAAGGGCGAGATCTACACCCGCCAGGAGCGCAACGGCATCCTGCTCGGCACCTATGAAAAGGCGTGCAAGCCGTGGTCGCCGGTCAACACACCGTGGGATTTCGGCCATGAATTGCTCGCCCCCGACCTCGACCGCATTGCGCCTTCGCTGGAGATCGGCTTCAAGCATTTCCCCGGCATCGAGAAGGCCGGCATCAAGCAGATCATCAACGGCCCCTTCACCTTCGCGCTCGACGGCAACCCGCTGGTCGGCCCGGTGCAGGGCCTGACCAATTTCTGGTGCGCCTGCGCCGTTATGGCCGGCTTCAGCCAGGGTGGCGGCGTCGGCCTGGCGCTGTCGAACTGGATGGTCCACGGCGATCCCGGCTTCGACGTCTGGGGCATGGACGTCGCCCGCTTCGGCGAATGGGCCGGCCTGCGCTACACCAACGCCAAGGTGCGCGAAAATTATTCGCGCCGCTTCTCCATCCGCTTCCCCAATGAGGAACTGCCGGCCGCGCGCCCGGCGCAGACGACGCCGCTCTACGACACGATGCTCGCCAACAACGCCGTCATGGGCGACTCCTGGGGTCTCGAAACCCCTCTCTGGTTCGCCCCGAAGGGCAAGGAGCCGAAGGACATCGTCTCCTTCCACCGCTCCAATGATTTTGGGCCGATCGGCGAGGAAGTGCGCGCTACCCGCGAGCGCGTCGGCGTCACCGAGATCGCCAACTTCGCCAAATACGAAGTGGCCGGACCAGGGGCGGAGGATTTCCTCAACCGGCTGATGACCAACCGTATGCCGAAGACCGGCCGCATCGTGCTGACGCCGATGATCAACGAATTCGGCAAGCTGATCGGCGACTTCACCATCGCCAAGGCCGGCGAGGACCGCTTCATGATCTGGGGCTCGTCGGCGGCGCAGAAATATCACATGCGCTGGTTCGAGAAGCATCTGCCTAAGGACGGTTCCGTGCGCATCCACCGTTTCGACCAGACGCTGGTCGGTCTGTCGATCGCCGGGCCTAAGTCCCGCGACCTCTTGCAGAAGCTCGTCGATGTCGACATCTCGACAAAAGCCTTCCGCTTCATGGATTTCCGCGAGATGGCGGTCGGCGGTGCGCCCTGTTTGGTCAATCGCATCACCTACACCGGTGATCTCGGCTACGAGATTTGGATGGCGCCGGCCTACCAGCGCCTTGTCTATAAGGCGATCAAGGATGCCGGCGAGGAATTCGGCCTCGTCGATTTCGGCATGCGCGCTTTGCTGTCGATGCGCCTGGAAAAGAACTTCCCGACCTGGTTCCGCGAGTTGCGGCCGATCTACGGACCGTTCGAAGGCGCGATGGACCGCTTCATCAAGCTCGAGAAGAACGATTTCATAGGCCGCGAGGCTGCCGCCAAGGAACAGGCCCAGGGGCCAAAACTGCGCCGCGTCTCCTTCATCGTCGATGCCGCCGACGCCGATGTGATGGGCGACGAGCCGATCTGGGCCAAGGTCTCCAAGGACTACGGCACGGTGGAAAAGCCGCATGGCTACGGCGCGCCGCGCTTCGACGATGGCGGCGAGGAAATACGCGGCTCCAAGGCGGCTGAAGGCGCTTCGGCCGTGCGCGGTATCGTCGACGGCGACTGGCGCGTGGTCGGCTGGGTGACATCAGGCGGCTATGCGCACTATGTGCAGAAGTCGATGGCGCAGGGCTACGTTCCGGCGGCACTTGCTGAGGACGAAAGTGCCGGGCTGTTCGAGATCGAGATCTTGGGACACCGGCGCCCGGCCCGCATCAACGTCGAAGCGCCTTTCGACCCGAGTGGCGAGAAGATGCGGGCCTGAGGTTCGGTCATGGACACCGCGGGGCCGAAGGGCAGCTTTGGCCGTCATCGCAAGATCATGCCGTTCGAGCCGGGCTCGATCGAGGCGCTGCGCGACGCTTCCCGCCAGAAGGCGGCGTCGCTCAACCAGCATGTGCTGGGCTATGGCGCCCAGGCGGAAGCTGAATGGGCAGCGGCGGGTATTGCCGCTCCCGATCTGCCGGCGATGCGCCAATACCGGCTGGACCGCATCCGCGCCGAGTTGAAGCGTCGTGACTATGCCGGCGCCCTGCTCTACGACCCGGTCAACATCCGCTACGCCACCGATTCCACCAACATGCAGCTGTGGGTGGCGCACAACCCGACACGGCATTGTTTCGTCGCCACCGACGGGCCGGTGGTGCTGTTCGATTATTTTTCCTGCGAGCACCTGTCCGACCATTCCGGCGTCGTCGACGAGGTGCGGCCGGCTGTCTCATGGATGTATCTCTATGGCGGCGAACTGACCGAGCAAAAAGTCCGCCGCTGGGCCGCCGGCATTGCCGATCTGGTCAGGGAACATGGCGGCGGCAACAGCCGCATCGCGGTCGATCACATCAACCCGGAAGGCGTCGAGGAACTCGCGCGTCTGGGTGTGACGATCGGCAATGGCGAAGCGGTGATGGAAAATGCGCGGCTGATCAAATCATCGGACGAAATTCTCGCCATGCGCCGCGCCATCGTCGCTTGCGAGGCGGCGATGGGCGAGATGGAGCAGGCTCTGCAACCTGGCATTTCCGAGAACGCGCTGTGGGCCGAACTGCATCGCGGCAACATTGCGCGCGGTGGCGAATGGATCGAGACACGGCTGCTGACGTCCGGCCCGCGCACCAACCCGTGGTTCCAGGAATGCTCGTCGCGCAAGATCGAAGCCGGCGACCTGGTCGCCTTCGACACCGACCTGATCGGCCCCTACGGCTTCTGCGCGGACCTGTCGCGCACCTGGCTGTGCGGTGATGCAAAGCCGACCAACGAACAGCGCGACCTGTTCCGCATCGCCGCCGATCAGATCGGGCACAACACGCAATTGATGCAGCCGGGCACCTCGTTCCGCGACCTTGTCGAACGCTCGGCGGTACCGCCCGGAGACTGCTTTCCGACGCGTTACGGCGTGCTCTATCAC
>NZ_JBFUDZ010000008.1:0-145781 GCF_056404455.1 Mesorhizobium sp. P2_D1 | reverse complement strand
CTATTTCACAGGGGGAGAAGATTGCGCCAAACGCCTCGCCAACCTTTGCCGCGAGCACCTTTCATCTGGCCCAGCGAGCGTCCTTGAGTTCGCGTCGGGTTATGGCCGCGTCGCGCGTTATGCGATGCACGTTCTGCCGGACGCAGCATGGGTTTCCAGCGACGTTCACCCAAATGCCGTCGAATTCCTATCAAACAAGATCGGCGTCAGGGCACACCTCTCGTCGACAAAACCGGAGGACTGGAGCATCGACGACGAGTTTGATGTTGTCTTCGCCCTATCGTTTTTTTCGCACATGCCAGACGCCACCTTCGCGCCGTGGCTTTCTCGCGTTTTCACGRCGGTGAAGCCGGGGGGTATCTTGATTTTCACAACGCACGGAGCCGTCACTCTCCGAAACATGAGAGCCGGGGGTTTGCCTGCGCAATTTGATGGCACCGGATTCTATTGGAACTCGAAAAGCGATCAGCGCGATCTGGACGCTCGCGACTATGGAACAAGCGCCGTTTCCCTTGGTTATGTTCAAAAAGCAGTGTCCGACGTCGAAGGGGTCGAGTTGATCCGCTTCCAGCAGGCGTTTTGGTGGGGGCACCAAGACCTTTATGTCGTCCGCAAGCTCGATCAATAAGCTTGCTGTACGAACGATATGTCGCATGAGGAAAGCGACTATGCGAAATTAGAAGTAATACTATGTAGTAAATATTTTTTGCGAGCAGTTATTGCTGTGGCGTCTGGGTATGAAACCGTATTTATGTTGACCGACGCGAAGCCGGCTCGAATTGGAAATGTCCAAGCGTCGGCCCCAAACTCGGTGTGCACAATGAAGTCATACCCGCCTTGGTTCGAATCCCCATGGTAACTTGGCGGAAGCCCTTCTCTGTCGCGCGTCAAACGACCGACAATCGTTGGGACAGTATAACATAGGCATCCATCATCTGAGAGAACGCGCCCGCATTCCCTCAGAGCTTCAATCGGAAATGGCACGTGTTCCAGCGTATCGGAATGAACGACGAGATCAAACCGATCGTCCTCATAGGGCATGGACTGCATATCTACCGAGGGGTAGTCGGCACGGATATACAGTGGGAGAACCGAAAGTGTCTCAGACAATGACGAGCCGTTGATATCGAGAATGCGGAGACGGCGCGCTTCACTTGTATTGACAAACTCGACCAAAGTGTTGGGGGTGGATACGGCTTCGCGAATTGCATTGGCTAAAGCAATCCCCCTTAGATTCGAGCCGCAATGCGTGCATTGCGTGCCTTGCTGCCGGTCGATATAGGCAACCTCGGCGGACGATAAATTCCACTCAGCGATCAGCCGAGGCCAAAGAACTTTGCTGTCCCGAAACTCATCATTCCCGCAAACTGTGCACACCAACAAAGGGATCCTCCATAAGGCACGGACTCAGGGCAATTCGCACAGAGGGCGAGAGGAATAATAGTAGCAGTTCGCCGCTGGACCAGCCTATCGCCATCATGCACAGCCTGGTTTCGAAACTCTCCAATTGTCTGGGTGTGGTTCATGCCCCGGGATAGGTGTAGGTGGTGACCGTGCCCGCGCGGCATCCGATCTGTCGAATCCAATGGTGCTTCGGTACGAAATCGCCATGCACTGCGCCAGCAAATCAATTATTTTCTTGCTGCGGTGGACCTGATTCCGCCCAGCTCGGGTTATCGCGAGGCAACTCCCAAGCGGCGCCGGCCAAGTTGCCGAACTCAATTCGCAGATAGCCCGTCGTCACAGGGGAGCGCGGCGCTGGTTCGGGAAGGAATTCAGGCCAAGTCCTGCGTATTGACTTCAATCCATCCATTTGCGATCCGGAAGGACAAATGGGCGAAACCGATCGGCGCGCAATGGTATTTTCCGACCAGGCATTTCTCTTCCTTTACCTGCCGATCACGCTCCTGCTAGGTTCGATCCTTAATCGAACGAGATTGTTCCCGCCGTTTATCTTTCTATCAAGCCTAATCTTCTTCTACTGGTCTTCTGGCCTTTACGTTCTGCTGTTGCTCTTCAGCATTGTGCTGAATTTCGCGGGCGCGATCGCGGTGGAGCGCTGGCATCACAAACTAGTGGTCACCGCCGTCGTCACACTGAACGTGTTGGTCCTCTGTTATTACAAGTATACGGCCTTCCTTCTTGGTTCCGTCGGATTTTTCGGGTCCGAGAGTCTGCAACACTTCGCGCAAACCATCATTCTCCCGATAGGGATCTCGTTTTTCACGTTCCAGGGCATCTCCTATGTGATCGACGTGTGGCGTGGCGAGGTAAAGGCTGAGCGCAACGTGGTGTTGTTTGGCGCCTACAAGGCCTTCTTCCCGCAGCTGATTGCCGGCCCGATCGTACGGTATCGGGACGTCGAGAAGGACTTCCACCATCCTGATCTCAATGAGGATATCTTTGCGGCAGGGGCCGGTCGGTTCATGGTCGGCCTTTGCAAAAAGGTCCTTATCGCGGACAGCGTCGCGGGCGTCGCGGACGCGTCCTTTGCCCTTGCCGGCGCGGAGCAAACCTTTGCCTCTGCCTGGCTCGGGGCAATCGCCTATTCGATCCAGATCTATTTCGACTTTTCGGGCTATTCGGACATGGCGATCGGCCTCGCCATGATGTTCGGAATCCGGTTCAAGGAGAACTTCAACCACCCCTACGCCGCGTCTACGATCACCGAGTTTTGGCGTCGCTGGCACATCTCGCTGTCGAGCTGGTTCCGCGACTACCTCTATATCCCTCTGGGCGGAAACAGGGCGGGCCCGGTGCGAACTTACGCAAACCTGATGATCGTGTTCCTTGCGACCGGGATATGGCATGGGGCGGCATGGACGTTCGTCCTGTGGGGCGCATACCACGGAATTTTTCTTATTGCGGAACGCCTGATCCTTGGAGGAAGGGCGTTTTCATCACAGGTCGTTCGGATGATCTATTTCTTTCCCGTCGTGATTTTCGGATGGGTCCTGTTCCGCGCAAACGACCTGTCGGTCTTCGCCAACCATGCACGCGCCATGCTGTTGCCGCTGGCAGACGGGGCGTTCGCGTTGCCCGGGTCGATGGACCTCGCGCTTTCGCCCCAGGGCAAAGTTGCTATGCTGTTGGCCTGCCTCCTCATGGTCATCCAGGGGCAGGTAAGGCCCTTGGGTGTGGTCGTAGCCGGAGCRRCGGGCAGTGCCGCGTGCTTCGCCCGGCTTGTCTTCGTCAGCGTCGCAGCAGTCATCTGCGCGATATACATCGTACCTCAGGCCTTCTCACCGTTCCTCTATTTCAGGTTCTGAGTATGAAATTGGCGAATCTCGCAACCATCGGAGCCTTCGCAGTCTTTCTCGCAGCGCCCGTCGGCAGCCTCGTAACGATGGGACTCGACCCGGCCGCCGAAAGAGCGATCACCTTGACCGAACTCAAGTCGGCAAAACTGCTGACGCCAAATGACGAGAAGTACCGGAACGACGTAGCCAGAAGGCTTGTTAGCAATTCTCCAGTCGGAATGGACGCCATCCGCGCGAAGAATGCCCTGGACGTCAAGGTGTTCGGCTTCGTCAATACATCCCAAGTCATCTCCGGCGCGGATGGATGGCTGTTTTACAAGCCTGGGTTCCAGAACGGCGCATGTATGTCAGAGCACGATATTGGCGTCATGCTGGGGCATGTTGAAGCGTTGCGAATGATAGCGAAGGGGATCGGCATAGACTTTCGTATGTCGGTCTCGCCCGACAAGGAGGTTGTGTATCCCGAGAAACTTGGGCCTGCCGCTGCAGCCGCTGCCGGCTGCAAGATCCAGTCATCGCGTTTGTGGCGCCGCATCGCAAAGACCAGCAAATCGAGCATAATAGACCATTTCGATGTGATGGGTCACGACGTAACCGATGACCTGCTCTACTTCAGAACGGATACTCACTGGAACGAGCTTGGGAAACTCAAAGCCGTCAGGCAACTCGTCTTCGAGTTGACCGGCAGAAAAGTGGACGGCCCGATCCTCGCAAGCGGTCAAGTCATGCACGCCACCGACATGCCAAACAGGCTGCTGAGAATCGACCACGAGGAAGCCGAAGAAACTTATGACGACTACGTATCTCGAACATTTCCTGATGATAGCAATCAAAGGATCGCAGATACGTTTATACTTCACGACTCATTTTATGGCGTAAGCTATGATTTGTTAAAGCATGTCTTCCTGAATCCCCTTTTTCTATCCTACGGGAACGAGAATATCGAACTGGAAGTTCGCAATGCATTGGCGAAATTCCCGAAGCATGTCCTGGTGAACACTGTCGAGCGGAACATGCTGTCCAAAATTCTCCACGGTGAGATGTCCTGGACAGGGGTGCTCGGCAAGGCGTTCCTGGACGCCAACGCAAAGGCCGCTGGCGGCTGCAAAATGTCGGACGCTGCCACAGATGGGCTGAAATTCGAGAACCTTGGCAAACAGCCGTCGGGCGATTTCACCGCGGGAGTCGATCCCCAGATCCTCGTGCGATTGGCTGAGCATGGCAGGCCTTGCGTGCGGATCTCGTTCGAAACTGCTGTAAGACAGAACACCTATGTCTATTTACCGATCAAAGACCAGGTCAATCAGAACGGGCCATACTTCGAAGGGTTCTCGTTGATGCTCACGGACGCGCCGGGGGCGCGCGACTTCTGGCTTGTATTGCCGGAGGATTTTGCCGGCATGACGCTGAGGGTTGATCCGATCTACTCCACCGGAACGCTATCTCACCTTAGAATACAAACCGGGGCACTCCCCTCATTCTCGCCTGCATCGAACATGTGAGCACGCCTCGCCTGTTACCAACTCGTGCCGGGCGCGCGCAAACCAGCGGTATCGAATCCGGCCTTGCGCGCAACAAACGGCATCAAGCGCTCGACCGCATGGAGGACGGTGCCGTCGTAAGGAACGGGCTCCGATGGGTAATCATTCCAATCGAGACCCAGTTCGCGCAGCGGAAGCAATACCTTTGGTCGGCACCAGAACATGGTTCCCAGCGGGAAATCGAAAAAGTCCGCCAGCGGCATGGCGATGCCTATCCGTCTCGCCAAATCTTCAGCGATCTCCCTGTTGTCGTTCCAGCCGACGAGGTGTGGATCCTCCGCCATCAAAAGACCTATCGCCGGTTTCGATGCGAAGACTTCGGCAGCCAGATCGAGCATCGCGTGTTCGCCACCAACCAGGTTCTCCCAAAGGAAGTGGCGCCATGCGTCGCCCATAGCCGCGTCCGTGCCCACGCTCCTCTTGGCGTGTACATGGCCGATCAGGTCGTAGCGGCCATCAAGCAGCCGTGGCAGGAATTCAGTAAGAAGCGGTCCGACATCGCGCCCCCTGTTGGGAACGATTGCCATTTCAACGGAACCGTGGTGGTCGTCAAACACCGCTCGAAGATGTCTGGCTTTGGCTTCGGTGTCCGTGGACAGGAACAGATCGCAGCGCGTGCGGTTACACTTGAGCCGGAAGGCCAGATCATCAGCCAGATCTTCATAGTAAAAATGGGCATGAAGGGCCACACGCTGCTCCGACGGCCGGTCAGTGCCGTTGACGGGATTGAAAACGTCCCGGGACCAGGGGCCGGGGGGGCGCCCGGCGCGGAGCCAGTGGGCTACGGGATGGGCTTTCCCCGGTCCGCACTCATCTGGATTGGCTTGTGCATAGCTTTGCGGATTGAAGCCTGCACAAGGACGACGGAACTGTGGGTTGGCTGTCGAACCGGCCGAAAGGCCCATGATGCTCCATTGCTGGAGTATGCGCCGCCCGGCTTCCAACTCGGCAATTGGCGCGGTACCTGGAGGAAGAACCATTTCGAGATCGACAGCAGCGGCCGCCATCAGGGTGGCAAGGTCCCCGTCATGAAGTGCTGCCGCAGATGTTTTGCCCCACTCATCGATTTGTTGAACATAGGCACTCATGTTGTAGGCCGCACGTCCTACTCGCGCCACTTCCGCCCCCAAGGCCTTTGCCTTGTCGCGGTCGTCCGCCAGCCCGCACAAGATGGCGGCTGCGGCATGGGTATCGAGGTGAGGTGCAATGAGAGGACGTGTTGCAGCGTCGGCCCCTAAGATTTCCGCCGTTCCACAGGCTCCCTGGAAGCACACGGTCGGTAYCCCACGCACAACCGTATCGATGGCTACGTTTGGCTGGGGATCAAGGCGGGAACTGAGAAAGAAGGCGTCTGCAACGGCATATGCGGGCTCCAAATCCRATACCGGATCAAGCATCACCAAGCTATCTCCCAGATCCGACTGGGCTATCTGGTAGGCGAGATACGCGGAGTAGCCACTATCATTCTCCGGATCGTACCCATCACCGATCCAGACAAATCGAAAGCGAACATCCGGTCGCAGTCGTTTCGCCGTGGCGGCAGCGCTTATGAAAAGATCAACGCCTTTACGAATGTGCACCATGCCGGCGCCAAGCACGAGAAAGGAAGCTTCCTCACCTTCGGGCCGCAAACGAAGGAGGAACTCGTTGCGTTTTTTGTCAGCCGGCTCATCGGTTGAGGACGCTGGCGGCGGATCGCTGCGCCCCTGAGCCATGATATGAATTCCGGGGCGCCTTTCGAGGCCAGGAAAGGCATCGTACGAAGACTGCGCGACGATCTCGGCTGGAAATACGACATGCTGCGCCCAGTCATAAACATTACGCATCTTGGCTACGGGGCGCGTATAGGCGGCAAACTCATGCACCAAAGCGACGCTCGGCACTCCACAAGACGCCAAGGCAGGCACCATGATCTGCGTCTCTATGCTGTTGGCGATGGCATAAAGTGGCCTGAATTCCTCTGTGATCCGCTTGGCCAGCCGGGCCGCATCCACAGGGTTCCAGTCCTCCCATGTCAACGGACCGACGGACGAGGCGGCAATGGCGATGAAGTCGCTTTCCAGTTCTCCACCGCGCATCATCAGGGAAACCAGCGTTGCCCCTTTCGCGAGTTCCCGGGCAAGGTTCCAGCCCAGCATCGGCGCGCCGGTCCTCGAAACCTCATGCGAAATCAGAAGCACAACCGGCTTTTCGGACTGCGGCAAGGGCGAAAACTCTAGCCTATCGA
The DNA here is from genome assembly GCF_056404455.1 of Mesorhizobium sp. P2_D1. Lineage (NCBI taxonomy): Bacteria > Pseudomonadati > Pseudomonadota > Alphaproteobacteria > Hyphomicrobiales > Phyllobacteriaceae > Mesorhizobium > Mesorhizobium sp. P2_D1. Next base: position 138,753 of record NZ_JBFUDZ010000008.1, on the reverse strand, counting down.
CGACGGAAACTCCTCGCCGACCTTCGCGCCTGCCATCGTGCTGGTAATGCAGTAAAGGCGAAACCCCGACGCTCGTGACGTCCGGATAACGTTCCCGATAATAAGCCGAATCAAAAAGAGGCGATGCGCGCCAGCCCATCGGCTCACCGACCACTGCATAGTGCAACGCTGGGTCCATACCGGCCGGCAAACGGTCAGCGTAGAATTCAGCATCGAAGCACGGCGACCGTCGGAAGGCTGCAGCAAGTTCTTCGGCTTCATGTTTGTTCGCGGGCAGCGGTTCCCCTAGAGCCGAAAGTTCCAGCCAGACATAAGCAGGCGGCTTGAACATCCCTGCCGTCTCGTAGAAGGGACGCAAGAAATCGCCGTCGAATCGCGCATTTGGCTCCAATCCAATCCGCCAGCCGATTTCGGCATAGTGCCCCACTGGATCCCGCAGTTCCGGCCGGCCAAGGGAGGAGCGATAATAGTCGGCATCTACGAACCCCGTCATTTCCAGCAAAGCGACGAATTCACGGCGAATTTCATCAGCCATTACGCTCTCGCGACTATTCATTGTGTGCGTCCCGGTCCAAGGACACGATTACGGACAAAGGTGCGGAGGGGGCGAGGAAAGAGCCGCGACGCGCCAAGGATCCCAAAGCGTCTTAGAATGGCCTCGAGGCGGTGGCGCAGGCCCAAGTAGCGTTGCTCCCATTCGGCAGCCTTGCGCTCCAACTCCGCAATCCGGCCTTCGCATTCAGCATTTCGCTGTCGCAGTTCCTTGGCCTCGAAATCTTGTCTGAGACGCGATTCAGTGAGGAGGTTTGCGTGGCCCCGGAACGACGTTCTCAACATGTCCCGCTGCACGCCTGCAACGGCAAGTTCGGAGCTTACTTGCGTCAACTCGGATCGCAGTTCGTCAATGACACTACGGTTTCCCGACTGAACCAAAGCCAAAGCGGCTTCCGCATTCTGGGCCCGTTCGACTTGAGCTTTGATGGTTTCACTAGCCGTTTCTATTTCGCGGCGGAAACCGGAAGCCAGTAACTCCGTCTGCTCCATGTGACTGCGAAGCTCAGCCTGAGCGGCATGGCTTCCAGACTGGGCCAATGCCAAAGCGGCTTCCGCTTTTTCGGCCCGTTCGACTTGAGCTTTGATGGTTTCACCAGCGGTTTCAATTTCGCGGCGGAGACCAGAAGCCAGCAATTCCGTCTGCTCCACGTAATTGCGAAGCTCCCCGTGAGCGGCAGCGGCACTCGCTGCTCGCGCCAGGATTTCACCGATCTCGCTTGTTTCGATGAACAACGAATTGGGAATAGTTGGAAGTCCTGATTGGGACGCAATCGCAATATTGTAAGGCGGTCGAGGCAAGCCATGACTGACCTCGTAATGCGTCTCTCCTCGTCGCTCGAACGTTAGCGTTCTCGATATTCCAGCCTCGTCGTCTGCGATAAGCGTTGATCCGAGCAGCGGTCTTTGAAGGAGTATCAAGACATTGCGGAATGCCCCCTTCAGAAGGGCCTCGAACTCCACACGCGACAGCTCGTGCACATGATAGGGATTGGCAGGGCTTCCGAGTGGGGAATAGACGTCTCGTTCAGGAGACGAAAGGACGAGAAAACCGGTTGGCCGCAAAACGCGCTGAACCTCTGCGACAAACAGATCATGTTCAAAAAAATGTTCAAGCGTTTCGAACGATACGACCACGTCGACACTCGCATCTCCCAAAGGCAACTTGCGAGCGTCTCCTTGCTGATAGCGAAGGTTGGGAGCGACATAGCTGCCCTGGGCGTGCGCTACCGCCTCCTCGGACAACTCGATGCCAACAACCGATCGCGCGACCTGGGCCAGGAGAGCGGAGCCGTAGCCCTCGCCTGAGGCGACATCGACAACATCAAGGTCGCGGCAAAGAGCCCGGGCAAGAAAATAGCGATGAAGATGCTCGATCTCCACCTGACCCGCCGTAGCGGTTGTCAGCCGTTCGCCGGTCCACTCAAGTGCTTGCCGCGGCAGGACCCGTTCGAATATTTCTCCCATTTGATTGTCGCCAATTCCTCTCACTGGTCCAATCTGCCGCGCCCTACCGCTGACCTGTCACGATGGATTACGCTACCACCTAGATCAGCGAGTGTTTGGCTCAAGCCTTCAGAAAAAGAGAGAGTAGGTCGCCATCCCAGCGCCTCCCGAATGAGCGAAATATCGAGCACGCTCACTGGAACATCGAATTTCCGACCGCGCTCATAGCGAACGTCCAGTCTTTGGGAGAGTTTTGATTCAAGTTCGGCAATGACACCGTTAAGGCTGAYTCCCTCGCCGCTGCCGATATTGAAAACCTGATGGCCGTCGAGCGGTGCTGCGCGTGCCAGTGTAACCAGGCCTGCTGCGGCATCGGAGATGTGAATGAAATCACGCACGACTTCGCCATCGCCCCAGACGATTATTGGCCGTTGCGACAACGCGCGGTGCAGGAACGTCGTTACCACGCCTTGGCCTTTAGCCAAATTCTGCCCTGCTCCAAAAGGATTGGCCAGACGCGCCACACGACAATCGAGCCCGTAGAGAGCTCGATAGGTGCCCAGATACAGTTCAACAGCGGCTTTGCCAGCACCGTAGGCGGTAATCGGGTTTAGACGGTGATCTTCATGCACCGGAACGCGCAGCAGTTTGCCATAAACCGTACCGCCGGACGAAGCGAAGATCAGCCTTGGCGCCTGCGCCCCTTTTTTCCGAAGCGCATCCAGCAAACCCAGCGTCGGCGCGACATTGGTCGACAGATCAAGGGTGGGATCGTTGTTGGCGCTGGCAGGGACGGATGACCATGCATAATGGTGAATGACGGTGAACCCGTCGATCAAGCTATCCCATTGCGCGTTGGCAAGATCGAAACTGCGCCATGCGACTCGCTCGTCAAGTGCAGGAGTAAATGTCGGCTTCGAAAGCGAGCGCCCGGCCAAAACGACCTCACACCCGCTTTGCACCAGGATTGCAGCAACATGTCGGCCAATGAAGCCGCTTCCACCGAGAATCAGATGTCGTTCGACGATGTCCGATTTTTCTGTTTTGGATGACATCCGGATATGCTCGGCCGCTCCCGAATATGGTTAACTGCGGTTGTGGGAATCAGAATAGCGAACCGCAATTCCCAAGTAGGTCCGTACTCTGACTTCGCGAGTGCGTCAAAGCTTATCGGGTTGACGGAAGGATGTGTTGCTATTGCGCTCAGCACTTGTTCGGCTGGGTCGTAGATGACAACTTTTGCCGGCTACCAGCCAGAGCATGCGCCGGGGCGGAAACGCCGGATTAAGTGCATCGCCTGCACCGTCCTCGCGCGCAAGTTGTTCATGGTTTACTTGTTCATAATTTAGTAATGTAGATGCTAGGTGCTTCGCGTGCTATGCCGTCAGCGGTTATGGAGAGYGGCGATTTCGCGCAAAAATGAAAAACCTGGACCGACAGGACCGTGCTGCTTTCAGCGGCTTCGCTGCGACACTGCATGAAATGGTGTCGCTGAACCTCCATGAGAACGACGGGATGTTTCAAGGGAACGGCCGGCACTACCTAACCTGCGGGGGATCAGCGCTGAACGTTATCGCCGCGGCGGTCGGCCTGGCTGGAATAGAGCCAAAAGAAATCCTCGATTTCGGGGCTGGCGCCGGACGCGTCACCCGTTGGCTGCGGGCTGCTTACGCGAGCGCCGAGATTTCGGCGACAGACACGCGCGTTGAGGATCTCGAATTCTGTGCACGCGAGTTTGGTGCTCGGACGTGGCTGTCTGGCACCGATGTGGACGGCCTCGACGCTCCCTCGCAGTACGACCTGATCTGGGTCGGTTCGGTTTTGACGCACCTGTCCGCCAACATATCCGAGCGTCTGGTCAGGAAGCTGCTTTCATGGCTGCGATCAGACGGCGTCCTTATCGTCAGCCTGCATGGGCGTTTTGTCCATTTCCGAGGCCCCCAGTTCAACTACTATGGCGTCGCCTCTGGGTGGGAGGAAATCGAGAGGCAGTATCTTGCAGAAGGCTATGGCTACGCCGACTATCCTGGTCAGGACAGATATGGAATCTCGCTCTCGAAGCCAAGTTGGGCCAGTTCGCTGGCGGAACGGCTAGAGGGCACTCGCCTGGTCCTGATGAGTGAACGAGCGTGGGATAATCATCATGATATTCTTGCGCTGCAAAATCGACCGGTGACCGCGCCGCTGTCCGTTCGAACCAGCCAGGCAAGTTGATGCGAGCGAGTATGGGCGGACAAATACATCCGAAGGCGTTGATCTTTCCGCTCACTGGACTGCGGTTCTTCGCCGCCTTTGCCATTGTACTCCACCACATCCAGGGGAGTTTCGGTGTATCGCCCACTGTGTTTCAAGGCTGGAACCTCGCCAATGGCGTCACCGTTTTCTTTGTCTTATCAGGGTTCGTACTGACCTATTCCTATCCTGCTCTCAATAAGCCGGGCGAAACACGTCAGTTCTATATCGGCAGAATTGCCAGGATTTTTCCGGCTCATCTGGTGACGTTGCTGGCGGCAGTCGCGTTGGGCGTGCCATTTGCGGCTCCGTATTTCCTCGCAAATGCCTTGTTGCTGCAAAGCTGGTTTCCAACCGGCGACTATTTTTTCAGCTACAATGCGGTCAGCTGGAGCATCTCTACCGAGATGTCTTTTTATCTCGCCTTCCCGTTTCTGATCCGCAATTTCGAATCGACATGGCCTTGGAAACTCGCCGCATGCTTTGTCGCCTCTTCGGCGATGGGTCTCCTTGCCTGGCAACTCGGGCTGCCTTTTTACAGTGGCGGAAAAGATGCTGTCATCCAGGGCATCGTGATGGTCAACCCGGTCGCAAGGGTCTTCGAATTCTGCCTCGGCATGACGGCGGCGTTGCTGTGGACGCGCTTCCGCGACCGTCTTGCCCATCTTCGCTTTGGCACATGGGCGGCGATCGAGTTGATCGGCGTCCTGCTGCTGATTTGGGGATCTGGCTGGATCAACGCGATCCTGCAGCCCGTCATGCGCTCTGGTGCTATGCAGTATTGGACGGCCCAGACACTTTCCCCTGTCGTTCCGGCGGCCCTGCTGCTCATTATTCTCGCATCGAGCACCGGGCCGTTGGCGAAGGTGCTCGCCTGCCGCCCCGTGAGGTTCCTTGGCGAGATTTCGTTCGCCATTTACCTGACACACCAACTCGTCATCAGATTTTTTGTCATGCACCCACAGATCTTGGAAGGGGTGTCGCAGCGGACGGCGATTGGGGTCTTTCTGATTACGGTTCTCGCCGCATCAACCGCACTGCATCTGGCCGAGGTTCCAGCCAGAAGGATGATTGTGGGATTGTTCGGTCGCACCCTAAGGACGAACGCCGTGACCGTCGACGACCATTCTTTGATCAACCAGAGCCAAACTTAGAGTAAGTTTGTCTTGTCATCGTGACCATGACGCCGACGAGATCTTCGTCACTCTGCCTGGCGCTTCACGTTGAAGGGCGGATGGATTTATCGGCAGAGAAGTCGAGCCGATCAGATTCTTGATTTTTCGTAATTGGTTTGGGGTAGTGGCTGCGCCGTTGTTCGTTGTGATTTAATTTAAATTAGTAGCCCGTGGGCGGAAATCTACCTGAAAAGTTGGCGCATTGGGAGGTGATAGGACTTTCCATTGTTCGCCGCTTCAAGTATACTTATCCGGTTGCCATATCGAACGCCCGTCATGATGCCAAACCAGCGAGGAGGAAGGCATGTTTCGGATCGCGTCTCTTGCGACTTTCAACGCTGCGCTTGCCCTTTTCGCCATGGTGTCAGTGCCGCCATCGCAGGCCGAACCATGTGGCACCGTCCACAAACTGACCCGCCAGCCGCTGAGTGACCAGACTTTCTGGCTGCTCGCTGAGCATGAGGGCAAGGCCTTCGTCGACCAGCGCACATGCCTTGTCGCCAGGCTGGACAGGGTTGATCAGCCGCTCACGCTGAGCGATGCGATGGGGCACTGTGCTACCCTCGGACAAGGCGGTCCGAACGGCGACATGGGTTGGCAGCTTCCGACGATGGCGGAGCTGACGAGCCTCGATTCGGCGGACTGGCCTAGGCAGCACGACGCGTTCGCGGAATACAAGCTGCCGCCACTCGCGCGCAGCGAAACCGATTATTGGACCCGCACTGAATGGCCGGGGGCGGCAGGCTCCTTCGCGGTCGTCACGTTCAGCGCACGCACGACTGTGGTGCATCCGCTTGAAGCGACCCAGAAGGCCGGGGTATGGTGCGTCTTCGGGGTGCCGGCCACAGGCGTGGAGTAGACGCTCTTACGCCAAGTCTCCCTTGGGCAACCAAGTCTCCTTCAGGCATCAGACAATCGCCGCGGCGGCGCACGCAACGGGCGGCTGGCGCTCGACACCCAAATCATGACGGAGCCCCAGCTTTCGCGATATGATGCCTGGCTGCTCAACAGCCAGGCCGCGGGACAGAGCGGCCGTCCGGCTTGCCTTCACCGGCGCGGCCATTGTGCCTGCTACGTCCTAGCCGCCTACCGCAGATCCAGCTGCAGCAGGCCGCTATAGTCCTCCGCGGTCAGGAAGAAGCCCTCGTCGATCGCCTTGGCCTTGAAAGCAGAATCGTCGCGCAGGTCCCGGAATTCCGGCTTCAATGTGCCTGACGCGTTGAAGTAGCGATCGCGAAAGGCCGTCCGGTTTAGGTCGGCATAGTCTCCGCCCTTGCCTGCGACCGTGCAGGATTTCAGTTCGGTTTGGTCGGCGGCCGCCGCCGGAAACGACGCCCTCGCGAAGTCCATCGGCCCGATGTCGGGGGCAATGCTAGCCGGATACTTTGTAATGCACCGGACCGTTCTATCCGCGGCCGCCACCGGCAGATCGAAATAGGGGGGCCGCAGCCCCTTGGCCGCGAGGTAGGCGAAGGTCCGTATGCGGTTGGCCGCCTTCAGCGCGTCAAGGTCCGTGGTCTCAAGCGCGGTAGCGCCGATCTTGATACTGCTGGAGCCGCTGATCGCGAGAATCTGCTGCTCCAGCCAGGCCCGATCGCGATCGATCCAGGCCAGGAAGTCCAATGGCACAGCAGCCGGCGGTCGAACTTCCTCGCCCATGGATTGCGTCGAAAATGTCGCTGCGGTCATGAGTGTGACCCCGGCGAGAATGGCCGGAAGCCATCGGTTCTTGAGCATGTCATGCCTCCATTCCTCTATGGCGACCAGCCACCACTAGTAGTTGTTGCGCGGCCTGATACCGAGCATGTCCCGCAACTGGTTCTCTGTTATGTCGTCCGTCCGCATCGTACCGCCGACTCCGACGGTGCGAGCTTCGGCGTCAGGGGCTTTGTATGGCTTGCCGTCGACACCGGTATAGCGGACTTCTGCCATGCCGGTGTCCTTACCGGCCATCATGTGCGTGGCGTGAATCTGTTCGTGCGCCAGCACGATACCCGGATCTGCCGGCGCATCGAGCACAACTTTGCCCGTCGACTTGTCGAATTCATCCGAGGTTCGAGTTCTCGCTGTCGCCGGGTCATACCTGATGACGACGTCCCCGGCGGTCGTCTCCGGGTTGGTTTTCGGATCCTTCACGTCGGCTTCAGTGTGGCCAGCGACATTCGTAATCGTGGTCGTCTGCGGGTCGTCGATCACCCGGCGCGTGAGCTCGCGGCCCGCGTCGAACGAATTCGACCCGGTAACGAAGCCCTTCACGTCCAGCCAAACGCCATGCAGGAAGCTTTGCGACACTTCGCCGGTCTTGCTGTCGACACGAGCAGTTGGGTCGGTTCGCTGTAGATCTTGCTCCACCTGGCGTTTGTAGGCGGCATCGTCGGCCACGATCTCCTTGAGACCTGTTGGGTCGACGAAGGCCATCGGGTTGTTGTTGGCGTAGGCGAATAGATTGCACGACGTTGGGTTGCTCGTGCATCGCTCTGGATCACCGACATACAGCGGATCGGGCGAGATGAAGCGTCCGAGCGCCGGATCGTAGTATCGGGCACCATAGTAGTAGAGGCCTGTGTCGTCATCGAGATACTTGCCGGTGAAACGATGATGGGTCTTTTCACGCGGCAGGTCGGCCGCGACATCCGTCAGATGCGTCCCCCAGGCGGGAGACAGCATCTCGGGCTTATGTTCCGTGCCGTAGGCTTTGTAGAGCATCTGCTCGACCGGGACGCCGTCTGAAGCAATGACGTAGTCGCTGCTCTCAATGTGATCCTTCAGGTAGTAGAACCACTTGCCTGTGCCATGTTCCAGCCGCACAAGCTTGGAGTCGGCGATGTTGACGTAGCTCTCCTCGCCTTTGGGGCCGATTTCGAACGTCTCGACCGGGTAGAGATAGAGCTGTTCCGGCCCATTCGTCGGCGTCACCTTCTTGTAGAGGCGACGACCGGTCTGGTCGTAGCCGTAGAGCACTTCGTTCGTTGCCGTCTGCGCGCGGATCAGCCGTCCGTTGATGTCGAACACCGTCCCGGTCAATGTCGGCGATTTTGCCAACTGCGCGAAACCGTCGAAAGCATAGGGCTTTGCCGCGGTTCCAGTCGGTATGAGCCCTGTTGCCGAACCGGTCGCTGGCGCGATTGGCGCGCCAGGTTCCAACTCGTCATTGCGCGCGAACGTTCCGGCGGGTGAATAGGCGAATTCGGCCGGCTGGCCGTAGCGATCGATGCGGACGAGCTCGTTCTTGAAATTGTAGTGGAACGTTCCAGACCGGTCGACATGCCCCTGATCGCCCGCGCCTTGCGGCAGTCCATCGACGATCTGGGTGATCGATCCATTGCCGTTGAAGGTCATGGTCAGATCCTGCAACGGCTTGTCTCCGGCCTGCGTTACGATGTGGGTGAGGAACAGGGTCGCCGGATCGTACGACATCTGCGTGAATGCGCCGAGGCGGTAATCGACCCGCTCGATGCGCGACTCGGCATTGTAGGTGATATTCTCGATGATTTTTTGGGACTCCGAAAAATCGGGATGCGTGACCGTCACCGACCGCAGGTTCTTGTCCGGCCCCAGCGCGAATTTCGACGCCAGGCCGCGCGGACCTTCGGACGAATCGATGCGTCCGTCGAGCGTATGGTGGAAATGGTCGGCGTATTTCGCGCCGTTAATCTCCACTTCGTGCGTCACCATCCGGCCGTTCCGGTCATACGCGTAACGCTGGATCGCATCGAACGCGCCGTTGGGATCGTGAATGGTAATCTGCGTCGTGTCTCCGAGCGGAAGATCGATCGGCGTGTCGAAACCGGCCGCGGATGCGACCTGGACACCTCTGTCGTACTGATATTCGAGGTGAAGAACGCCGTCGTTCACTTCGGTGAGTTTTCGGTTGAGGAAGTCGTAGGTGTAAGTCTGGATCGAGCTTTCGCCATTGGTTCCCACGCGAGCGATCACCGACTGCCTGCCGCGCCCGTCATAGAAGGCGTATCGGTCGCCCATCCCGGGGATCGCCTGGAATTCGATATCGCCGACCGAGTTGTAGATAAGCTTCCGAGGCGTTGCTTCGCCTGGTAGCCAGATCTCGCTCAAATAGCCAAATGTATCGCGCACAAAACGGGAGATATGTGTCGTGCCATTGCCGTCGGTGGCGACGAAGGCAGTCACACCATTCTCGTTGCGCAAGGAGTACTCACCGCTGTGAACGGTGCCGTCGAACTGATCATTGTAGGTTGTGACGGTGTGCGTGCCCCACGGACCGAAATCCATGTCGGATATCTTTCCCGAAGGGTGGGTTTCACGGACCATCCGATCGGCTGCGTCATAGGTGTATGCGTTGCCGACTTCGTGATCCGGGCGCGGAATTTCGCCAAGATCGAAAACTTTCTGCAGGTTCAAGTCGTCGACCCCGCCGAAGCTCTTCACCACGAAGGGCGTCCAGCGGAAGACCTGCTTCGCGTTGCGGTTGTAGAGTGAGAAATGGAACACCCGCACGCCGCCTTCCGCGACGTTCTCGAGGTCGGCGATCTTCTGGCTGCGCGCATCATAGGCGGCGAGATCGGCTATGAACTCGCTCTCGCCCTCCGGTGTCTCGGCAGCACTCGCGTAGCGCCGGCGGGCAGTCAGGATCAGCGACGGTCGTCCATTCTCGCCGATCTTGTAGGTATAGAACTTCTCGGCGCCGTCTGCGGCCGCTTCCCGGGTCTTGCGTCCGAGCGCGTCGTAACTGGTCGTGACGACCATTCCCAGCGGGCTGGTAGTTGTCGCGACCGCACCCTGCCGCGGGCCGTCGTAGGTCATCTTCGTCGTCTGGTCGAGTTCTGCAGCAACACCGGACGGCTTGGTGTGGCTAAGCAGCAGCGTGCCGGTGGCGTCGTAGACCGCAAGCTCGGTCGTTCCGAGTTCGTCGGCAACCGAAATACTGTTGCCGAAAACATCATAGCCCATCGTCTTCGCCAGCTTGCGGCTGGCGCTGCGGAACTGCTCCAGTGCGGGCGGCAGCGCGCCCAGGCCTGAAAGGACCTCAAGCGAGCGCGATCCCATCCTGCCGCCGGAATTCGGCAGATAGGTGAAGCTCTCGCGGCTGAGCAGCCGCGTCCCGGCGAGGATACGCCGCTCGGACGCGGCATTGACGATGCCGAGCGCCGCGAGATCGGTGCGCGACTGAGCGTAGTCTGTCTGGGTCGTGCGGCTGAAACCGGGAACTATAAGGTTCTCCGGGCCAGGGACGTCTCGCACCCGGACCGTCTCCGAAGCTGCCATGTTGAACGCGTCGAAGTCGGCATAGGACTGGGTCTTGACCGGATCCTTGCATTCGGGATCGGCCGGATCCTGCTGCTCGGCCTGACCTGCGGATTCGGTCAGCGTGTCCTTGACCTTCCTCAGATAGGACGAACCGTCGCCACGCGAAAATGCCTCCCATACCGACGATTCGCATTTCAGCATCATGCCGGTCGTCGGCAGCTTCTGGCTGCGCGTAGCGGTCGACAGCGAGTGCAGCGCCGCCGCTGACGGATCGAGCGTCTCGGTTGTCTCAGCGCTCGCGACGAGCGTCGCCTCGGGCTTTACTTCGTATGTCTTGCGGATCTTCAGCTTGCCGGCAAGGTTCAGGTCGGCCGCCCTCTCCGCGAAGGTGTAATACTGTTCGCGATCGAGGCGGGAACGCTGCGTGACGCGCTGGCCGGCCGCGTTCTCATCGCCGTAAGCGACCTTCTCGACCTCCGAGAAGCCGATGAAGCGGCGATTGATCACGTCATAGAAGGGATTGTGGTAGAAATATTCGTCCGTCTGCACTTGGGCGCGAACCTGGCCGGGTATGCCCTGCGACGTGACGAGCTGCTTGGCGACGACAACGGGGAAATGCAGGTTGCGCGTCGGCTGGCCGTTGGCGCGGTCGCGCAGCATCTCGTCGATCGAGGTCGCATAGCGAATGTCGTGGCGGCGTCCGGAATCGAAGTCGACGACCGTCAACAGGTTCGCCTTGACGAGTTGCATGGTCGCGGTTCGGTTGAAGTCGATGATGACGACGGGCTTCACCTCGTCACCGGACGGTTTCTGGAACACGATGATTTCGGTCTGGCCGTCGCCGTCGATGTCGGCGACGCGCGAGGCGAAGGTCTGTGTCGACGTGCCAAGTTGAACCCGCAGATTGAGCGCGATGCTGAGCGGATCCTTCAGGTAGGTCCCGTCGCCGAAGCCGAGCCAGATGCGCATCTGGTCGGTGCGCTCGCCCATCGACGCGAAATCGATGATGCCGTCGCCATTGGCGTCGATGTACCACATCGTTGCGAGGTTCTCGCCGGGCTGCATGCCGCCAATCTTCGAGAAGGTGCCGTGACCGCAGACCGGATCGTTGATCGCGGCGTCGCCAAACAGGAGCGCATTCGGGTCCGTCGAGAAGATGTTGCCCTGGTTCTCGTAGAGGCAGAAGCCCTGGTCGGCTGGACGGATGACGACGAGATCGGGCAGCCGGTCGCCATTGATGTCGACCATCCGCACATTGTTGCGGCCGAGTATCTGGCCGTCCTGACTGTTGAATGGGAACGCCTTGGTCAGCGCGCCGAAATTGACGCTGTAACCGCCATCGGCCTGGCGCCGGGTGAGATTGAGAAATATCCGCCATTCGGTGCGGCCATCAGCGTTGAGGCGCGTCGTGACGATGTCGGACATGCTGTCCATATTGACGTCGGCGAAGCGGCCGTTGCCGCCCGCGAATGTCGTCGGCGAGACGCCGGGCAGCGGGATCGAGCGGCCGAGATAAGGGAAGGTCCCATCGGCCTTGCCGTCATAGACGTGCATCAGCCCGTCTTCGATTTCGACGATATCGACGAAGCTGTCGCCAAGGATGTCGGCAAAAGCGAAGCGATTGTCGGTGAGCCGGGGCGCGATCTGGCGCATCAGTCCAGCCTCGGTCGGACGCGACAGCACGAGTTGGGTGGTGTCGCCGAAGGCGCTGTTCAGGTCGCCGCTGCCGAGATGCACGGTCGCGCCGTCATCCTTGGTCTGCACGATGTCGACCAGTGCATCCATATTGAGGTCGGCCAATTCGAAATTCTGAGGGGGGATGTCGCCGGCGAACGCCATCTTCGGCGCTTCGAACACGACCGGGCGCGACGCCAGTTCGGCGCTTGTCCACGACGAATAGCCGAAATTGATGTCCGGGAACTTCAGCGTCGATTGCGCCAGCGCCCCGCCGCCGGTGTCGCCATACCGGTAGAGCACCCGCAACTGGTCGAGCACATTGACTGACTGCGTGTCGATGAGCGGCGTCAGGTCGGCCTGAGCCTTCGCCAGGCAGTCCGGATGCGCCCTGACGACGAACTTCGAGGTGTCATTGGTGTCACGGCCGACATATCCCATGCACCATTGGGCGTAGACGGTGTCCTTGAATTTCGCCGTCACCTTGCCGTAAAGCCGGGCGTTCTCCTGTTTGCTGCCATTGGTGTGGCTGACGAGGGTCGATTGCGTCTCGATCAGGTCGAACTGATAGCTGCTCTGACCGCCGGCGAAGCTGGCCTTTGTCAGATAGCTGCGTCCACCGAAACGCTGGTAGTCGTAGCGGACGGCTTCGCGGTTGGCGCTGAGCTGCAGCACCAGCGGCCATTTCGTCACGTAGGGCTTGGCTATGTCGAAATTGCCCTCCGCCACGGAGGGGTCGCCGCTGAAGATCAGCCGCGTTCCGTCGGCGTTGGTCACCTCGAAGCCGGAGGGGATGGTGTCGGTGTGCAGGCCGCCTGACAGGTCGAGCGAAACGACGTCGAACGCCCCGGTGTGATAGAGAATCTTGACGAAATCCTCGGCGTATTCGGGCTTGTATTCCCAGACGCCGTTCTGGTTTCCGAGAAACACGAGCCGCGTGCCCATGTAGGACAGGCGGGAGAAGAAATCGCCGCCCGGCTTGGTGCCGGGCACGGCCGTGCCGAGATCGTCGTTGACGGCGATCTCCTGGGTATTGAACCGCCAGCCGATGCCGAGCCCGTTGCCGGTATCGCCCGCGAACTGGCTGTAGGTGAGGCTCATCTGCGGCCCGAACTGGCCACGCGTCGGCAGGGTCGGCAGTGGCAGGGTGAAGTTCGCCGATCCTGTATTGTTGTTCAGCGAGAAGTTGCCTTCCTCCTGCGTGACGGTGCCGCCCGCGGCGGGCAACTGCACGATCGAGGTCGCTGATTTGTCTTCGGCGCGAGCCGGGGAGCCGAGTACTGCGGCGCCAGCGGTCAGGGCTGCGAGGGCGGTAAGGGTCTTGGCGAACATGGGACTACCTCCGGGTGCAGGCATTACTGGTGAATGAGCGGGCCCACGATGACGTGGGGCTGGAGCTGCAGGCAGCTGGGACGCGGACAGACGACCAAAGGCTGGACGGCAAGCTCATCGAACACGTGAATATTGACGTCCAGGATGCGCGACGGCTCGCGCTTGCACGCTTCGGCGACTTGTGGGGTGAGCGGCTGCGGGAACGAGCAGATCGGATTGTTGCCGAGATAGGATTTTCCGATCACCGGATGAACGTGAACGAAGTTCTCGATCCGGTTGCCTCGCAGATCGACGATCGACAGCGCCGGAAGCGAGCCGAGCGGCAGCGCGTTGAAGACCCGGTTGTTGCGCAGATCGACATTCGACAACGCCGGCATGTTCGACAGATTGCCGACGTCAGTGATCTGGTTGTCGTTCAGATAGATGTATTTGAGCCCGCTCGAGCTGAAGCGCGGGATCGCCGACAGTCGGTTGGTGGCGAGGTTCAGTTTCTGGAGTCCCGTCAGCGATGCGATCGGGGACGCGTCGGTGATCACATTGTCGAACAGATTAAGTTCTCCCAGCGCCCGAAAATGGACCACGGGGCTGACGGCTATGATCGACTTCTTGTTCAGCGTCAGGCTGGTCAGTGACTGCGCCCAGTTCTGCGCAGCGCTGCAGTCGGCGCTATCCACGTGATCGGCCTGCATGCGGCTGTCGAGTGCCGCCATGAAGCCTCGCGCGTCGCCGAGCGCGATCGAATCGAACCGATAGACGATGCAGTATTCAGCGAAGCTGGCGTATTGCAGCGGCAGGTTGCGCATACCGGCGTCGTCGAGCAGCGGCAGGTCGGCCAACGGCGTCACGGATTGCACGTGTGTGTTCGAGAAATAGAGCTTGGTCAGCTTGTTGAGCATCCCGATGCCGATCAGGTTCGACACGGGATTGCCGTCGATGCTCAGTTGTTCGAGGCGGCGCAGTTGCAGGACGCCCTGGATCGAGGGAATCTGGTTGTTGCGGATCCAAAGCTTCGTCAGCCCCGGTATCGCCGACAGCGCCGAGACGTCGGACAACTGGTTGTCGGACAGGTCGATGGAGGTGAGATTGGCCATCACCGGGAAGAGCGAGACGCTGATCAACCCGCGGTTCTTCGCGTCGGCGAACTGGCGTGAATTGAGATCGTCGTAGGCTTTTCCGCAGGCAGCCTTTCCCGAGATCGACAGCAGTGCGTTCACTTCCGTGGCTTGCGCGGGCGTCAGAAAGTCGGTCTGGTTCCGCATCAGGCATGCCGACAGGAAGTCGGTCGCCTGCACGGGATTGTCGGAAAGATCGAGATTGATCAGGCCCGATAGCGCTGCCAGCGGCCTGACATTGACGATCGAATTTTTGGACAGGTTGAGTATGCCGAGGTTGGTCAGGCCGGCAAGCGGCGCGACGTCGGTGATGGCATTGCTCGACAGGTTCAGCGAGGTGAGTTGCGGCAAGGTCGCGAGCGGACGCAGGTCACTGACGATCTTCGACGAAAGGTCGAGCGCCGTGGTTGCCAGCAGGTTGTTGCCGACCGCGGCRCACGTGCCGCCGCCCTCCAATTCGACCATGGCGCGGATGGTCTGCCCAAGCGGGGTCGCCGCGTCGCGATGCAGCACGCACAGGTCAACGAAGCTCTGCCCGCCGTCCGAGACGATTGGATTGCCGGTGAGGTTGATGGCGAGCGTCGAGGGGAAGCTGCCGAGATTGGCGAAGTCCTCGATCTTGTTGTTGGCGAGGTTGAGGCTGGTCAGGCCGCCGAGGGCGCTGAGCGGATCGAGCATGTCGCCTGTCAGTCCATTGTTGGCGATGGACAGTGTCGAGAGCGCCTGCAGGAATTGCAGCGGCTCAAGGCTGGCGATCTTGTTGTTGTCGAGCGTAAGGTTGGTGAGCAGCGCCAGCGCCGACAGGGCGCGGATGTCGATGATGTCGTTGTCGGAGACGTCGGCCCGCGTCAGCGCGATGAGCGGCGCCAGCGCGTTGATGTTGTCGACGTGATTGCCGGAAATGTCGAGGAAGGTCAGCGTTTTGAGCTTGGTCAGCGGCCCGAGGTCGGCGATCGAATTGTCGGCGATCGACAGGCTCGTGAGGTTCTTCAGCACGGCAATCGGCTCGATCGACTGCACGCCCTTGCCGTTCAGATTCAGCGTTGTGATCGATTCCAGAAAGGCCTGTGCCGCAGCGCAGGCGGCGGGGTCGCCGAGCGCCGAGACCCCGCCGGGCGTTGAATCGAGCACCGCCATCACGGTCGCCGTCTCAGCTGGCGTGCGGTCACCCTTGACGCACCACTTCGCGAAGGTCGTCGGCTTGTCGACCAGCGGCGCGCCGGAGAGGCACGTGATGGTGTGGATCTTGCCGGCGAAGAACGGCGTTGGGTCGGCGTTCAGAGCCTGGTCGAGATTGAGCTTCAGCTCGGTGACGAGCGGCGCGCAGCTCGGAATGTAGAGCCGGTCGGAAAAAGTCGTCGCGCCGAAGTCGGAGGGGAATTGCAGGTAGTAGACGAGGCCGCTGCCATTGTCGTGCGCGAAAACCTTGATCGGATATGTGTCGCCCGACGGGCACAGCAGTGGATTGGCGGCGGGATCAGCGGCGACGATCGCGCTGTCGACGGCGGTCAACACCTCCGAAGGAACCGTCGCGAACCCAAGTCCGCGGATCACCGCTTCCTCGTCCGCCTGATCCTTGCAGCGGATGCGGTAGCCGCGCCCGTCCGAGATAAGCAGCGGATAGTGCAGCCGGTTCGCCTCCAGCCCCGGATCCTCGAACAGCACAACCTTCGGCTCGTCCGCGCGGGCCGGGCCGGTGCCGGCCACGAGCATGACCACAACAAGGAGCAATTGGGCGATGCGGTTCATCGGATCTCTCCTTTCGAGCTCAGGCTGATCGATGCGGCTCAATCAGCCCGGGCGACTGGCAGCACTACCTCTCGTCCGCCGCCTTGATGGTCCAGTAGCCTGACGGATCGCGGTCGCAGGTGAACTGAAGGGCCGGGATGTTGTTCAAGTTGCTCACTCCGCCGGCAATGGTCAGGCACTTGCCCGTCTGGACGTTTTCCGCCTGAACACCGTCGCGCGTCTCGACCAGGTTCCAGCGGCGCGAAGGGTCGCTGTCACAGTTGAACTGCAAGGCCGGGATGTTGTTTTCGGTGCTGATTCCGCCGGCAATCGTCAGGCACTTGCCCGTCTGGACGTTCGCCACCTGGAATCCGTCGCCTGTCTCAACCAGCCTCCAGCGCTGCCATTGACTGCCGTTGCAGTCGAATTGCACCGTCGGTGCGTTGTTGTCGGTTCGTCCTTCCGCGACCGACAGGCACCTTTCGGTTTGCCTGTTCACCAGCATGACTTCGGGGTCAGCCGCCCGGATGCTCCAGAATCGCGACGGATGGCGGTCGCAGTTGAACTGTAGGGCAGGGACGTCGTCGTCGGTGCTCTCCCCGCCGGCAATGGTCAGGCATTTCCCCGTCTGCACGTTTTCAGCCTGGAAGCCGTCGCCGGTTGCGGTCAGCTTCCAATGTCGCGATGCGTCCCGGTCGCAGTCGAATTGGAGGGCAGGGACGTTGTTATCGGTGCTGACCCCGCCGGCAATCGTCAGGCATTTTCCGGTCCGTACGTTCTGCAGCTGAAAACCATCCTCCGTCTCGACCAGTTTCCAGCGACGCCACTGGTCGCCGTCGCAATTGAACTGGACAGCCGGGGCGTTGTTGTCGAGGCGCCCCTCGGCCACAGCCAGGCACTTGCCGGTCTGCATGTTTGCCAGCACCACGTCGGCCTCCTTCACCGCCGTGATGCAGGCTTCAAAAATCTTGCCGGAGGCCACGGTCGATTGCTCGGGTCGACTGATGCAGACCGGATTGCCGTCCAGCGACGGATTGAACGGCAGGATGGCGCTGACGGATTGCGCCGTGGCCAAGCGGTTTGCGCGCAGGTTCGGAGCGGCGAGTTTGGTCAGGCTCATCAAGGGACGCGCATCCGTGATCCGGTTCTTCGACAGGTCAAGCGCGGTGAGCTCTTGCAGAAACCGTAGTGGCGACACGTCGACGATCTTGTTGCTGGCCAGAACCAGCCGGGTCAGCGCCCGTGCCGAGGCGAGCGGCCGTAGATCGGCGATCTGGTTGGAACTGAGGTCGGCCTCGGCCAGATCCTTCATCACCGCCGTCACGCTGATGTTGCTGATCCGATTGCGCGACAGATCGAGGAACGTAAGCTTGGTCAGCTTTTCCAGGTCGCGCATGTCGGTAATTTCATTGCCGGACAAGGTCAGGCTCGTCAGATGGGTAAGTGTCGCCAGCGGCTCGAGATTTGTCAGCCGTCGCCCGGCCAGGTCGAGCGTGCTCGACGCGAGAAAATCCTGTGCGCTTGCGCACGCCACCGGATTGCCAAGGGCCGCGGCGCCGCCGGGTGTCAGGTCGAGCAGTTCCTCGACCGTCGTCTGCTGGGCCGGATCAAGGTCATCCTTGATGCACCAACTGGCGAAGGTCGTCGTCCTTCTGACAACCGGCGGCCCCGCAACGCATGCTATGGTATGGACCTTTCCGGCGAAGAATGGCGTCGGGTCGGCGTCGATCGCCTGATTGAGGTCGAGCTTCAGTCCCTCGACCAAAGGCCCGCAGCCGGGAATGTAGAATTGGTCGGAAAGGGATGGCGAACCGAAATCGGTCGGGAACTGCAGATAGTAGACGATGCCGCTGCCGCCATCATGCGCAAAGACCTTGATCGGGTAGTTCTCGCCGGATGGACACAACAGCGGATTGGCGGCTGGGTCGGCCGAGATGACTGCGTTGTCGACGACAGTCAGCACTTGCGAGGGGACGGTGGCGAAGCCCAGTCCGCGGATCACCGCTTCCTCGTCGGCCTGGTCGTTGCAGCGGATGCGGTAGCCGCGACCTTCCGAGATGAGCAGGGGATAGTGCAAGCGGGTGGCGTTAAGCGTCGGGTCTTCCAACAGGACGACCTTCGGTTCCTCGGCCCGGGCCGGACCGGCATGGATCACCGCGAGCAGCGCCAGCAGGTGGAGCAGCGATCGGGCGATACGGTTCATCTGCCAATCTTCCTTCCGCTCTATTCGACAAGGCTGAAGCGGCCCGGCCCGCAGGCCCGGCTGGTATTGTCGTGTGCGATGTCGTTGCCCGGTAGCAGGAAACTGGCGCTGGAGGCGCTGTCGGCGAAACTGACCGCGCAGCGGAAGCCGGACACCGTCGAGGTGGTGAAATTCGCCGACGAACCGCGCTCGAGTTGGATAGCGGAGCCGACCGCAAGGCCGGCTGCCGTCGGCGCCAGCCCGTCCGAGCGACCCGCCACGACCGCCCCGCGCAACACCAGCGGATTGGCTGCGGCGATGTCGGTGAAGTCCATCCGCATCAGGCTGTCGGAAGTGAGCACCGCGCCGAAACGCGCGCGCACGAGGGTGGAGCGGACCGGCGCCTGGGCCGAGATCAGCAGCCGGGCCCGAACGCCCTGGATCGCCAGCATGTCTGCTTCAACTCTGAGCCCGCGCGCATAAAGGTCGGCCAGGCACAGCGACGCGCCGCGCGCCATCGGCGATAATCCGTCCGCCACGGTGCCGATGGTCACATCGTCGAGTGCGACCGCGCCGTTTTGAGCGATCACGGCGACGACCTCATCGGTCGTTTGATCGGCCGCCCGCGCCAGGTCGATCCGCTCGAGTTCGAGCCGAGGCAACCCGTCCGCGACGACGATCACCCCGGTCGCCGACAGGATGCATGAGGACGTGCCGGCAGGCACCCGGTTGGCGGTCCCGACGAGCCGTGTCCGCGCGACGCCGGGGGCCGGCGCCATGTGCACCGTCCTGAACGGCAATCCCTTCAGGATCAGCGCCTGCGGCGCCTTGACCGATGCGGGCAGTTCGAGCCTGAGATTCGTCCGGCCGGCGCAATCGCCCTCGGATGAGAATTGCGCCAGCGTCAGCGTACCGCCATCATTGACGCGGCGAACGCAGGTATCGCTGGCCGACCCCCGACAGTCGAAGCCGGTACCCGGCGGCGGAGTGGCGGTCAGCGCGCGATCAGTCTCGCCCATCCAGTCGCCAATGCCGGGGGCGGACAGGCCGAGCGCCGATGTTAGAAGCGGGCAACCCGTGAAGGACAGCGTCCGCCCTTCCGCGAAGGTCCAGTCCAGCCGCGTATTGCCGAGGGGGTCGAGTGAGGTGATGGACAGGCCAGCGGACAGCGGCGACAGGCCGAGGTCGATGCCAGGCTGCGCGAAGGCCGCGTGCTCGCGCTGATAGCCATCGCAATTCGATAGACACAGGTCGACGAAGGGCGCCGAACGAAGCGCGGCCACAGCGTCGGCGCCGAGCAGGGTTACCGCCTCGGGCTCGGCGATGCCGAAGAATGCCCGCAGCTTCGTCTCCGCCGCTTCCGCTGCGGCCACATCTGCGATGATGTCGCGCGTCGCCTTGCCGTCGAGGCGCGCAATCGGCAGGTAGGAGGGCTGCGCGCCTTCGCCCGGCGGCGTGTAGCGAACGACATAGACAGTGTCGCCGATGCTTTCGGCGCTGAGGAAGGTTTCGAACCGGTGCAGGCTCCAACGGGCCACGCTCGCCGCCGCTATGTCCGATGGACCGCCGAGATCGCCGCGCCCGCAATCGAGTACGAACGGTGTCCCGACATCGGGCGGCGCGGCAAAACCCTGGAGCACGCCCGGCAGTTGAAGCCGCTCGCGGATGGCAAGTGCCGCCTTGATCTCGGCGCAGGCGGTGGGCACGGCGAAATAGCCGGTGCCCGAGGGGGAAGGCAGATAGTAGTTGCCGGATGCCTCGACATCGGCCCAGATCGCGGTCGTCGCCGGCCAGTCGATATTGAATGCCGTCCCGGGGCATGGCAGCCGCGGCTGCGTCCCAAAACTGTTTTCAGTTTGAAGCTTGGCGAGCGTCGCCTCCGAGACTAGCGCGGTGTCAGCCAGGTGCAGCAACCTTTTCGCCTGGCCCGGGCTGGAGCAGCCGGCAAGTTCCACCGCCTTGCCGTCGAAAAGCGCGACGTAGACATCGTTGTTCTGGTCGGTGACGAAAGCGGCAAGCTGCGGCTCCGCGCGGGCCACTGACGTGCCCGCGAGAACCAGGGTGAGCAGCACGACCGCCTGTCTCATCTCAATTCGCTCAAGCAGCTTGCGGCGCGGGCGGGGTCCATATTGACCTCGGTCATCAAAGGATCGAGGCCGGCTGACTGGCACAGCGCCTTGACCGTGATCGAATGCGGCCCTTGGAAGTCGACCGTAAGAGTTCCATTGGTGATCTGCCCGTTCTGGCCGACGCACAGCGGGTTGTTGGCAAGCGCCGGCCGACGGCAGGTCCGGATGACGTCGGCCATCGCGCGGCGGTTGGTCAGTTCGCAGAAATAGATGCGGCAGAAGGCGGCGACCGCGGCGCGGTTCTCGGCGTCGGCATTGATGATGCGCTTGATGTCGCCGACCAGCGCGCTCGCCTTGGCCTCGAAGGCGAGGCCGTCGACGCGCGTCTTCTCGCCCGCGATCTCGCCCGATCGTTCGGTGATCTTCGGCATCAGGTTGATGTTTTCCGAGGTTATGAACAGCCCGCCCTTCCACCGGTCGAACTCGTCGAGGATCGAGGTCGCCCTCAGGATCGCCTCGCGGTAGGCGTTGTAGATCGGCCCCATCTTGGTGTCGCGCGCCGCCTCGTAGACCTGGTTCAATGCGGCGTATTCCTTGTTCACTGTGTCGGCGCCCGCCTTGATGTCATCGATGCCGGCGCGCGAACTCTGCACCAGGCCCTCGGCTCGTTTCAGCTTGCGCGAAAACATCGCGGTGATCGGGCTCTCGACGCTGGCGAAGTAGCTCTCGATGACTTTGCCGGCAGCCCCGTCGGCGAAGGCATCGATCTCGGTGTCGGACAGATTGGAGATCAGGCCGCACTGGGCGTCGAAATCGGCGCTCAAGGGCCCGGCCTGGCAGGCGCTCATCTCGGCCAGCCTCTGGTCGAGCGTTCGGTTCGAAGCGAGCCCGTCGGCATATTCGAACAGCGCATGGTTCCATTCGATCGCGTTCAGGTCGGCCTGGCTGTGCCGCCGGTCGCGGCAGAACAGCGTCTGCTCCATCCGGTTCTGGTTGCCGGAAGCCCGGTAGGCGTCGAGGTGACGCGTAGCCTCGGCGCAGGTCGCCAAGCCTGAAATCAGCCCGGCGAGTTGCTGGTGGACGGGCGGCAGTCCGCGTGTCTGCGCCTCCCGCATCAGGTTGGCCGCACGTTCGCTGTCGCTCGGACTGCGGGCCGGGCGGTGGAAGACGCAGAGGCCTTGCTCGAAGGTCTTCAGCGTGCCGTCCGGAATGGCGGGCCCCTCGCAGTTGGGAGCGTCGAGAACGCGCGATTCGATCGTATAGCCGGCGAGATTGTCGACGAAGAGGTCGCGCGCGGCCGCTCCCGTCGCGCTGAGCGCCAGACCGAGCGCTGCTGTGGCGACGACGGCTCTCATGGCGCGCTCGCGAAGATGAAATAGAGGGTGAACACGGCGCCGTCGAACGGGCAGTCGCTCGGCTGCAGCGACAGCCGGTAGGAGCCGATCAGCGGCGCGCCGAGATAAGGCAGGATCAGGCTGGTGTCGTTCGACGGTCCGGGCGCGCGCGGGAATTTGCGCGCTTGGTAGCGATCCTGCACCCAGTAGCGGATGATCCGGCTGATCTCGTCGCCACTGTCGGCCTGGTTGAAGAAGGTCTGCAACGCGACGCGCTCCGGCCCGACCGAAATGTCTGCGCGGACCTCACTCGATCCCTTGGTCAGCGGCTTGAAGACGAAGCCGCTGCCGCGGTGTTGCAGGGCGAAGCGGTTCCACTGCGCCCCCGTGCACTGGTAGTCGGTGCCGGCGAAGACATCGATCAGGGTCAGGTTCTTGCGCTCGCGGAATTTGTTGGGCGCCCACAGCGCGAAATAGCCGTTTGCTTTCATCAGCGCGTCGGTCGACGCGAAAGGCGAAACCTCGAACTCGACATTTTCGTCGAGCGCCAGCTTGCGGGCGAAACCTGAATTGGCGGGCACGACGATCTGGGCGACATCGATATTGATCTGCCGCTCGTCGAAGAAGCGCTTGGCAACGATGTCGTCGATCATCGCCTGGAGCTGGGTTGCGTTGCGCACATAGACCGCGGGCACTGTCGCCGCGTCGCCGGTGAAGGCCTGCACCACTTCAAAGCGGCGCCGCATCAGGTGCATCAGCCGGTTGGCCGTCTCGAGCACGCGCCGCTTGGTCACCAGATACTCGGGAATGCCCTTCATCAGGTCGGCGATGGTGTCCTGGGTCGCGATGAACAGATTCTTGCGCGTCGCCGGATCGTCGATCTGGGTGACGAGCTTGGTCATGTCCTCCTGCTGCTTTGTCACCTCGGCCTGAACGTTGCTCTGGAACTTCAGGATGCTGTCCTGCAGCGCGCGGCTCTTCAGGCCAAGATCCTTGGCCTGGTTCAGGCCTGCGACGAGTTCCTCGGTGTTGCCGCGCGACTGCGTGATGCGCTGCTCGACGAAGGCGAGTTCGGCATCGTTCAGTGCCAGCATCTTGTCCTTCTGCCGGTCGCGCAGTTCGTTTATCAGGTTGGTCGAGGCATTTGATTCCTCGGCGAGGCCTGTCACTGTCGTCTGCGCGGCGCGGACGCGGTCGATGCGGCCGTTGGTTGCCGCGACCAGTTCGGCGACACGTGCATTGTCCTGGTTGAGCTGGGCTTCCGACAGGGACAGCTTGTCGAGTTCGAGATTGAGGATCGCGATCTCGTTGGTCAGCCGGTCGATCGTGCGCTGCTGGTCGGTGATCTGGAAACTCAGCATGTCGTTTTCGCGCGCCTGAAGGTCGAGCCCGGCGAGGATGCGTTCGTGGTCGGATTTGAGCCGCGCCACCTGCTCGTCGATGCTGAGATCCTGGCTCTGGCAGTCAACCGCCGCCATCGAGCCCTGCAGCGTCAGTTCCTTGATCTCCTCGGCCCCTTGCGCCAGCCGGCCGGCAAGTTGGAAGTGCGTGTCGACCAGCGCCCGGGCCTTGAGCGCCTTGTCGAGGTCGAGTTCCTCGTTCGCCTGGCGCAACTGCGTAATCCGCTGCTGTAGGCCGTTGATCTGGTTGATGTTCTCTTGCGTCACCCGGCCGGTCGCTATGATCGTCGACAGGATCGACTGCGCCGCTTCGAGCGACGCCTTGACGACCTTGGAGGTGTCGATCTTGGTTGCCGCGCCGCTGGCAAGCCCGCAGGCGCAGACATTGACCTCGGGTATCGCCGCGGCGATCGCGTAGGCGGCCTGGATGGCGGTGAGAGTGATCTGTGCGGCCTGCGTCGTGCCGTTGAACGCGGCGAACCAGGCGATCACTTCGGTCAGCTGGCCGTCGACCTGGTCACGCGCCTCCTCAAGGTCCGCCTTCCTCTTCGCATAGAGGTCCCGCTCGGCTTCGTAGAGTTTCTTGGCGAAGTCCGTTTCCGTCTGGGAAAAAGAACCGCAATCGACGTTCGCAAGTTCCTGCGGCAGCGAGATGTTCGATGTGATCATCTGCTGGTCGGCGATCAGCGGCTCGACATCGGCGAAGTCGGCGCTGCCAATGACGCACTTCATGAGGAACGCTTTCGCTTGTGTCTGCGAGTTCAAGAGCTGGGCCCTGAGGCCCGACTGACCATCCGGCCCGCACATCTGGGCAACGTATTGGTTGCGCGTGAAGGCAGGCGTCACGGTCTGGCATGCCTGTTCGCCCGCGAGCAGCGGCGTGAACGGATGGTCGGCCGTATCTCCGATCAGGGCGAGCTGGTTCTCGATGCCGCAAAGCTGCTCGCGGTCGACGGCCCGGCGGCGCTGATAGAGGTCGGTCTGGCGCAGTTGCAGTTCGGTGATTGTGTCGTTGGCGCGGGCGATCGCGCCCTGGTTGTTGGCGATCTGGGTTTGAAGGATCTGCCGCTGGCGAACCGCCTGTTCGAGCTGGTTGGCGTTGCGCTCCGTCTGGCGGGCGTATTCGGTGATCTGGCTCTCGAGCGAGGAAATCTGCAGATCGAGGTTCATCTGCGTCATTTCCCAGTTCAGCAGCCAGCGCAGTTCGTTGCGCCGCTCGACCTCGGCCTCCTTGGAGAGGACGATCAGGTCGAGTTCCTGCCTGTCATTGATCTGGCGGCGCTGGTTTTCGAACTCGGCGATCTTGGTGCCGAGTTCGATCTCCAGCGACCTGATCTGCTGCCGATAGCCGAACGTGTCCTTCTCGGCGTCGACCGCGTTGATCTCTTGCTGGACAGTGGTGGCGAAGGTCTGCGCCTCGTGCTCCAGCTTGCCGATCTTGTGGGCGATAAGGTTGACTTCCTGGCTCCGGATCGTCCGCTCCTCGTCGAGCGCGCGCGTCGCTTCGCCTTCCTTGTTGGCGTACCACCGCTCGACCAGCGCCTCGACATTGCGCTCGACCTCGGTCAACCGCAGCTCGCTCTCGGCCAGGGCCTGCTGCAGGTCCTCGAACGGGATCGTCGTGAACTGCATCGGGTCGATGTTGAGGAACAGGAAGCCCTTGCGCACGCTGTCCATGCGCGCATCGAGGTCGCTCTGCTGCAGCAGCAGGTCGGCGCGCAGGTCGTCGTAGGTGGACTCGCCCGGAATATCCATCTGCGTCTCGACCAGCACCCACATCGCGGCCTCGTAATTGGTGTAGGCCTTGGAGAGGTTGGGTTGGCTGTCGAGGCCAGCGCCTCCGACGGCACCCAGCGTATCGCTGACCAGGAAGTCGAGCGCCTTGACGCGTGCCTCCGAGACGGTCTGGTACCAAACGTCGCCGGTGTTCATCAGCAGCTGGATCTTCAGCGAGGACAGCGCCGTCAGCTGCCGCACGAAGGTGCGGTAACTCGCATCTGCTCCCGCCGCGGTGCCCTGGTCACCGCCTTGTTGTCGGGCCAGAATGCGAAGACCCCGGTCGACGATCTCGATGCCTTGCCGGCCGAATTCCTGCGCCGCTTGCGGCGAGACGGGCGTATCGTTGCGGCTGACGCCGCTCGCCGACGACAGGAAGGGCATGTCGGCGGCGAGGAACAGGCGATAGCGTCCAAGTTGCAGGTGGCAGTCGAAATCGCACACGATCGCCAGTCGTCCGGTCGTCTCGTCGCCGCAGGTCGTCAGGAACTGTTCGAGTTCGGTGGCGACTTCACCCATGTATTTCACGTCGGCGCGGAAATTGGCGATCTTGAGCAGCGTCGTCAGCTCGCCGGCATGGCCGGCGGCCGCGTCGATGTCGAGCGCCATGCAGTCCTGCCCGCGCGCCATTCCCGCAGCGCCGAAAACGATGCTGGCGACCAGTCCACAAAGCAGGAAGAACCGTCTCATGGTTGCCCCGTCGACAGAAAGACCTCGGAAATCTGGCGCACGTGCCGGGCGAGTTCGGCCATCTGCGCCTTGGAAAGCGATGGATTCTGGAACCGCCCGACCACCGCCCGGGCATGGTTGATGCAGTCCTCGTAAGGGCCGTTGATCGTCGCGGTCAGCGCGCCAGTGTCGAGCGTGAGGTCGAGCCTCGAATACGCTCCAGCCAGTCCTGCGCAGGAAGAAAGCTCGGCGGTGATCGCCGGATCGTCGACGACATGCGCGAGGCCGGACAGAGCCGTCATGACACCTTCTATCTGCCCGACGATCTGCGTCATCCTTGCCTTGCCGTCTTCGAACTCCTTCAGCGATTCCGGCTGGTTGAGGCTGGAGAGGTCGACAGCCTGCAGCGTGGCGATCGTCTCGGCTGCCTTCAGCTGATCCTCCTTGACGAGCACCATGTTGGCCTGTGCGTTGCCGAGCACACGCTCCAGCTCCATCACCTCGGCCGACTTGATCAACACGTCCATCTCGTTGACCAGTGACTGGTATTCGGTCGAAGCGGCGTTCATCAGGTTAAGCGTGTCGTCGACCTTCGTTCTGACCGCCTTGACGATCTGCGCGCGCACCCGCGTCTCGATCAGGCCGGTCGTCTCGGCGCGCCCACGTACCGGCTTGACCGAACAGACCAGTTTCGCCAGCGCGTCCGAACCAAGCCGTGCACGCACGGCCTCGACGATCGGGAACAGCGGACGCCAGGCCGCTGGCAACGAATCCAGGCTGGCGCCCGACAAAGGCCCGGCATTGATCTCGTTCATCCGCGTCAGGTGCCGGCATTTCTCCGGCAAGTCGGCCCCGGAGAAGTAAAGCCGCCCGGTAATCAGATAGGCCTCGACGGCGGCGGCGTATTGTCGGCCGACGAGCGCAGCGAGCTCTTCGGCGCTATCGGTCGAGATTGGGGCGAAGAAGCGGTAGCGGCTGAGGTAGATTTCTGACCATGCGAGCCTTCGCATCAAAACCGAGGCGTCGTCGGCCGAAAGCGGGATGATCGGGAAACCGACGCTGCGGCTGCCGCCGGAGGAGCCCGACGCCTCGCCGACCACCTCGCCAGTGAAGGGCAAGCCGAAATCGGGCTGCGTCGCCTCGTGGCTCGGTTCGACGGCGGCGGGACCGGGGGCGAGCAGGCTGAACCGGCTCGTCTCGGGCGTCGCGTTAGAGAGCGTCGCGTTCCAGAAACCGTCGAGTTTCTCCGAAGTGTAGGCGCGCTCCAGGATCGATGCGGCACCGGCCGCGCCGGCCAGGACGCAACTGACAATCACGGACAACGCGATGGCTCGGAAGCTTGTCATCGGCAGTACCACACCCTGTCGGCAGCGCCTGCCTGGGCGCAGATGCCGGTGGCCGCGCCGTGGGCCTTCCAGTCCGCCTTTACCTTGGCGAGATCGTTGAATGCGCCTTGGGCGGCGTTGTCGGCATGAACCTCGGCGTCCAGCCGCCAGAAGGGCTTTGCCGGATCGGTCGGCAGCAGCACCCCGATCATGTTGATGTGGAAGGCGGAGACCTTGAGAAAATCCTCCGCGCTGGCGACCGTGTTGCGATTGAGATTGGCGTATTGCTCTGGCGTGACGTTGCCCAGTGCCCGCTTGAATTCTCCCTCCGACACTTCGACCGAGCGCAACATCTGCGTCGTCTTCGCGGCCAGGCCGTCGAGGATCGAGGTGTTGGCGACCAGCGTCGCGCCCGCCCCGGTCACCGGTCCGAAGATATCAGCGAAAATGACGCGGATCGCCTTCAGGTGCGTTTCGGCCGACTTGATCTCGACGCGGCGCAGGGCGATGCCCGTCTCGAGATCGGACGCCCGACTGACGAAGCTTCTCAGCGCCAATTGCAGCGTGTCGAACGAGGAACGAGCTTCCGGCGGCGGCTGCAGGAACACCGAGCGTGCATAGCGCACGGCCTCGCTACGGGCGATGTCCTCGACGGTGGCGCGTGTCAGCGCCGATTCCGGGCAGCCGGTGACGTCGCCGAGGTCGGTCAGCATCTGCGCGGCATGATAGATTTGATCCATCTGTCGCATCGTGCCGAACGAGCCGCTGGTGGTGAACTCGGCCTCGACGCCGGACAGGTAGTCGGTCAGGTATTCGCGCGCGAACTTCACCATCTCGCACTGCACGCCGGCGGCGCGCTCGCGGATGTGGCGGCCGTAAAACGATGCGCCGACGAAGTATTTCTGGTCGGGCGTCGGTTCGAACCGCTCGACGAAGAGCGACTGGATAACGGTATCATATTCACCGCAGGCATAGGTGCGCTCGAGGCATGCGGAGTCGGTCTGCAGGTCGCACTGTGACAGCGCCTGGCCGCACATTTGCTGAGCTGCGGCAAGGTGAGTTCCTTCGCCGTAGACAAGGAAGGCTGCCAAGACAATCGCCGGATTGAAGACGTATCTCTTCAGCAAGACGAGCAAAAGAAAATGCACGAAAGCCCCCCGGCCACCGAAGCGGCAGCCTCATCGCTCTTTACAGGCAATATCTTTGCAAGATCAATTTTGTATTGGATCGTTACAGCGAGGATCGGCCACAAAAAGCGTGGCTAACTCAAAGTCAACTTCGCCAAATAACGCATTTATAGAATGTAAACTAAAACGGATTGGCGACCAATGCACCTGGTTTTTGGCTTCCGTAACGGAAATTTGCGCCAAAGTATCGACGCGGTTAACGGATCGTAAAGAACTGTCTTTTGCGCACCTTCGATCCATTTCCCTGAGCGTCTAAACTTCTGTTCAAACGTAAAAGGAAATCTGGCTCGGCTGGCAAGGCAGAGACTTGCTGTTCTCGAGATGAGCCTTGTTATGCTGCCGGCTGCATAGCGGCCCGCAGCAGCATGCCGAACAGATCTCGCGGTTCGTCGGGATCGGCGAGCAGGTCGAGTTCCTCATAGAGGCCAGTCGCCTGCAGCTGGTCACGCACATAGCGTAGCGCCGAAAAATCCTCGATCGCGAAGCCGACTGAATCGAACAGGGTGATCTGCTTGGCATCTCGGCGGCCTTGCGCCTTGGCGGCAATCACTTGCCAGAGCTCGGTCACCGGATGGTCGGGATCCAGCTGCTGGATCTCGCCCTCGATGCGTGTCTGGGGCGGGAATTCGACGAAGATGTCGGAGCGCAGCAGGATGTCCCTGTGCAGTTCGGTCTTGCCGGGGCAGTCGCCGCCGACGGCGTTGATGTGGACGCCGGAGCCGACCATGTTGTCGGTGAGAATGGTGGCGCACTGTTTGTCGGCGGTAACGGTCGTGATGATCCCGGCACCTTCGACCGCTTCCTGCCCGGTTTCGCAGATGGTGATATCAAAACCCATGCCAGCCAGGTTCTTGGCGCATTTGCGCGAGGCGGACCGGTCGATGTCGTAGAGCCTCAGCCGATCGACGCCGGTCAGCGCCTTGAAGGCGATCGCCTGGAATTCCGATTGGGCGCCATTGCCGATGATGGCCATGGTGCGCGCGCCGCTCGGTGCCAGATACTTGGCCGCGACAGCGGACGTGGCGGCGGTGCGCAGGGCAGTCAGGATGGTCATTTCCGTGAGCAGCATCGGATAGCCGCTGCCGACATCGGCGAGTACGCCGAAGGCCGTGACCGTCTGCAGACCCTGGCGCATGTTCTTCGGATGGCCGTTGACATATTTGAAGCCATAGAGGCGACCATCGCTTGTCGGCATCAACTCGATGACGCCGTCATGGCTGTGCGAGGCGATGCGCGGCGTCTTGTCGAACAGGTCCCAGCGACGGAAGTCTTCCTCGATGTAGCCAGCGAGTTCGGTCAGGAAGCGCTCGACACCGATGACATTCACCAGCTTCATCATGCGGTCGACGCTGACGAAGGGGACGATGTTCAGCTTTGCTGTGGTCATGATCAAAAGCTCCCGGAATGGCTGCGGGTCGGCCGGTCCATGATGCGGCGGCCCATCAGGCTCGCGGTCAGGTCGACCATCAGCGTCGCGGTGCGGCCACGCTCGTCCAGAAAGGGATTCAGCTCGACCAGGTCGAGGCTGGAGACGAGGCCGCTATCTGACAGCATCTCCATCACCAGATGCGCCTCGCGGAACGTCGCGCCTCCGGGAACCGTGGTGCCGACTGCGGGCGCGATCGAGGGATCGAGGAAGTCAACGTCGAGACTGACATGCAGCAGCCCGTTTTCATCAGACACCCGCGCCAGGAAGGCGCGCAGCAGCGGCGCGATGCCATGCTCGTCGATGGCGCGCATGTCGTGCACGGTCACGCCCGCCTGGTTGAGTGCGCTGCGCTCGGCCGGGTCGACACTGCGCAGGCCCATCGTGCAGATACGCTTGGGATCGACCGCTGCCGGCAGATCCGGAAAATAGCCGTGGAAACCCGGCTGGCCGCTGGCGTAAGCGAGCGGAACGCCGTGCAGATTACCGCTGGCGGTGGTGTCGAGCGTGTGGAAGTCCGGGTGCGCGTCGAGCCACAGCACGAACAGCGGCCGCCCGGTCTCAGCGGCGCGGCGGGCGAGGCCCGACACGGTCCCGGCCGAGATCGAATGGTCGCCGCCGAGAAAGATCGGCATGGCGTCCTCGCTCGCCGCGTAGGCGGCCGCGGCTATGGCGGATGTCCAGGCCGATACCTCGGGCAGGGCCTTCAGCGCAAGATTGCCATGCGAAATGCGTCTCGCCGGCATCGCCTGTACGGCGCCCATATCCTCGACAGCGTGGCCGAGGCCGGACAGCACTTCAACAAGTCCGGCGGTCCTCAGGGCGCTCGGCCCCATTTCGCAGCCCATTCTGCCAGCGCCGTCCTGCACCGGTGCCCCGACGATTTTGCAACGCATTGTTTTTCCCACGGCCAAGTTCGAATGCCGCGAGAGAACCATGGCGAGCCGGCGATATGAACAGGCAGAATTGGCAATTCGAAATGCATTGTTTATCGTATTGGCAGCAGAACTGGTCAAAATGGTAAGCTGATGGATACACTGGACGAACGGCTCGTAACCTTGCTGCGGCATGACGCGCGGCGCAGCGTGTCGGATCTCGCCGTCGATCTCGGCGTCTCGCGCGCCACGGTCAGGGCGCGTATGGAGCGCCTGGAACGGTCCGGCGACATCATCRGGTACACGGTGGTGCTGCGCGCCGACGCCGTCGATCAGCGCATCCGCGGTATCATGCTCATCGAGATCGAGGGCCATGCCGCCGACCGCGTGGTCCGGGCGCTGGGCGGCTTCCCGGAAGTCTCGACCATCCACACCACCAATGGCCGGTGGGATCTGGTGGTCGAACTCGGGACGGCATCACTGACAGATTTCGATGCTGTGCTAAGGCGCATCCGATTGATTGCCGGGATAACGGGCAGCGAAACGAGCCTGCTCCTGGCCACGCCTCGCACCACGCGAGCACGACTAACGTAAGCAAGTTGTCCATTATCCGGCATCAGGCTGACGGTGTTTATTCCGGCTTAGGCGGCGCTGGTGCCGTAGCTGCTCGCGGGCCACGGTCAAGCGCGTCCTGACGCTTGCTCAGCCTCCGTCCTCGTACAGACAATTTTTCCTCAAAATCGTGCATCCGTAGATCGTTGCTTCGTGAACCGGATCTCGATTTCGTCTAGCTTCCTTATGAGCGAATGGCGCGAAGCTGATGCCGCTCCCCCAACAGCGCAGGCAGGACGCAGCATGATCGATCTCTATTACTGGCCGACGCCCAACGGCAAAAAAATTTCGATCTTCCTGGAGGAGACAGGCACACCTTACACACTGAAGCCCGTGGACATCTCACATGGCGACCAGTTCACGCCTGAATACCTAAAGCTCAATCCCAACCACCGCATGCCGGCCATCGTCGATAACGAACCGAAAGGCGGCGGCGCGCCCATCGGCGTGTTCGAGTCCGGCGCGATCCTGTTCTATCTTGCGGAGAAGACCGGCAAGCTCTGGCCGCAGGACCTGCGCACCAAGTACGATGTCGCGCAGTGGGTGATATGGCAGATGGCCAACCAGGGGCCGAAGCTGGGCGAAGCGGGTCATTTCCGCAGGCTGGGCGACAGGGAAGGCGACCAGTCCTATGCGGTGCGCCGCTTCACCGACGAAGCAAACCGGCTCTACGGCGTCCTCAATATGCGACTTCGCGATCGCCGCTACCTTGCAGGTGAAGACTTCACCATCGCCGATATCATCAGCTATCCTTGGACCGTCAACTGGCAGGCACAGGGCCAGGACATCAATGAGTTCAGGCATTTCAAACGCTGGTTCGAGGAGGTCGGCGCCCGCCCGGGCGTGCAGCGTGGCCTGGCGGTGGGCGCCGACCTGTCAACCGACCAGAGCAAGCTTACGCCGGAGGAACAGGCCCACATCC
Source organism: Mesorhizobium sp. P2_D1 (assembly GCF_056404455.1). Classification (NCBI taxonomy): domain Bacteria; kingdom Pseudomonadati; phylum Pseudomonadota; class Alphaproteobacteria; order Hyphomicrobiales; family Phyllobacteriaceae; genus Mesorhizobium; species Mesorhizobium sp. P2_D1. The sequence goes on along the minus strand of NZ_JBFUDZ010000008.1, from coordinate 106,502 downwards.
GCAAGATCCTTTACAACCAGCGAGCTATTCATCTGCCTGACTGAGGGCTTATCCCCATCACAAAGGCGCAACGTCGGAGAAAACCATGACAAGCAAAGTTGGCGTTATCGCAGGCGTGGGATCCGGCCTTGGCGCCTCGTTGGCGAGGGTATTCAGCCGCCAAGGATTCAAGATGGTGCTGGCGGCGCGCAATATTGCGAAGCTCGACGCGCTTGCCACCGAGACCGGGGCCGAGGTGATCTCAACCGACGTGTCGGACCCGGCATCGGTGGAAAACCTGTTCCGTGCGGTGGATGGCATCGGCCCGCTCTCGCTGGCGATCTTCAATGCGGCCGGCCGCGTGCGCGGCGGCATTGCCGATCTCGATCCGGAGGAGGTGAAAAAAGCACTGCTCGTGGGTGCCTATGGCGGCTTTCTGTTCGGTCAGCAAGCAGCACGTCGGTTGCAGGCCGCAGGCGCCGGATCGATCCTGTTCACGGGAGCCACGGCCAGCGTCAAGGGCTTTGCCAATTCTGCCGGTTTCGCAATGCCGAAGTTTGGTCTGCGTGGGCTGGCGCAGTCGATGGCGCGCGAGCTTGCGCCAAGGAACATCCACGTGGCGCATTTCGTCATCGATGGCGGCATAGCATCCAGCGACCCGGTGCGGTCGCCGGACTCGACCCCGCCCGACCGTTGGCTGTCGCCGGACGCGATCGCCGAAGCCTATTTCGCGATCCATCAGCAGCATCGAAGCGCCTGGACGTGGGAGATTGAATTGCGGCCTTGGGTGGAGAATTTTTGATGCACAAGTAGCCGACTGCAACAGCCGCCGGCCGTTGCCGGCTAATAGTGTATCGGCCCCTTGACCCCGCCGCCGCATGCGATCGCGTCGCCGTTGATGGCAACGCTTCGCGGCGAAGCGAGGAATGCAACGACGTCGGCGATCTCGGCCATATCGACGAGGCGACCGATCGTGACATTGGCGGCAAGACGCTGTTCGATCTCCTCGGGCGAAACGCCTGCCGAAGCCGCGCGGGCGGCGACCAGGGGAGCGGTCTTTTCGGTGCGGGTGAGGCCAGGATGGACCACCGTCACGTTGATCCCCTTCGGGCCCAATTCGTCGGCGAGATTCTTGGTCAGGGCAGAGACGGCAACATTACGGATCGAGCCGATGATCGAGCCGGTCTGGCGCGCCGCGAGGCCGCTTATGTTGATAATTCGGCCCCAGCCCGCGGCAGCCATGTGAGGAGCAGCCTCGCGCGCCATGCGAAGATAGCCCATCACCTTGACGTTAACGTCATCCCAGAACACGTCGTCGGTGATCTCGGCCAGTTTCGGCGGCGGTGCCTGCCCGCCCGGTTTGGCCGCGGCGTTGACCAGAATGTCGAGGCCGCCGAGCGCCGCGACCGTTGCGGCCACCAGCGCTCTGACCGAGCTGTCGTCCTGCGTGTCGACGGTCAGTCCGACGATCTTGCGCCCGGTCTCCGCAGCCAGTTCGCGCGCGGCAATGTCCACATCGGCAACGTTGCGTGCGGCGATGACGAGATCGACGCCTTCCAGGGCCAATTGCCGGGCGATGGCACGACCAATTCCCTTGCTGCCGCCGGTGACCAGGGCGCGTTTTCCGTCCAGTTGCAGATCCATGGCCTACTCTCCTCGGGTTAGATGGGTGGCTTTACCACTGAAGCTGCAACGCAGCGGTGCCAAGAACCTTGCAGCACGCAGCCATGGAAGGGCCGCACCAGCAGGCTGCATCTTGCGTCACACCGCCAGGAGCTTGCGGAGAGGGACGACGATCGCCTCGTCCTGCGGCTCGGTGTCGGAGCCAAAGCGGGCGACAACGTTCCCCTTGCGGTCGACCAGAAACTTCTCGAAGTTCCAACTCACCTCGTCGGGTCCGGGAGCGGCACCTTTCCCGGCCATCCGGGCAGCCAGTTTGCTACCCGGTTGGAAGACAGCCTTCGGCAGAGCCTCGATCAACGCTTGATAGAGCGGATGCTTCTGTGGTCCCTTGACTACGATCTTGGCGAACACAGGGAATTCGACACCATAGGTCAGCCGGCAGAATTCCTGGATTTCGGCGTCGGTGCCCGGTTCCTGGCCGGCGAAGTCATTGGCCGGAAAGCCGAGCACCACCAGGCCACGCTCGCGGTACGACCCGTAGAGCGCCTCCAGCCCATCATACTGCTTGGTGTAGCCGCATTTGGAGGCGACGTTGACGATCAGCAGGACGCTGTCGCCATATGCACGAAGGCTTGTGGTTGAGCCGTCGGCGCGGCTGAACGGAATATCGCAGATCGAGGCTGTCATAGCAAAAGTTCCTGCAGACAAGAGGGTCCCCCGTACATTGGTGGCTTAGCCGCTCCCGTCAAGGAAAGCTGTTCTCCAGAACCAAATTGCTTGGCATCTTTCGAGACAGCCGGGTCGGTCTTACGCAGGCTGGACCATGAACGAGGCCGTACATGGTGCCCCGCCTTCGACTGCGAGCGCCGCAGTCCAGGAACTGCCTACCGGCACATCGAGCACTCGGCAGTTGGGTCGGTGCAAGGCCGTACCGACGACGATATGTTCCCCGGCCGTCGCACTCATGGGTACGTCAAGCTCTTGAGGCGCCACGGAAAATCCGCAACCCCACGCCTTGAGTATGGCCTCCTTGCGCACCCAGCCGCGGTAGAGGGCGGCCAGGCGGTCGCCGGGGGAGGAGGCTCTCCAGGCGGCATAGTCGCGTGGCGATGCCCATGTCGTCAGGATTTCGGCGGCATCGATGGTCTCGATGCGTTCCAGATCGACGCCGACCTCGCACTCAGATGCAAATGCGAGGAGCGCCGCCCCACCCGCATGCGAAACATTGAAGCGCAACCGTCCCCATGGCATCCGAGGCTTGCCGTGACAGCCATACGCAAAGGGGACGGACTGTGGCTGCACCGCCAGGTAACTCGCCAGGATGCGACGCAATCCCGCTCGCGTGCGCACGAATTGTGCCCGCGCCCGGGGGCAACGCAGCCGCTCCGCGCGCCCGCGTTCTTCATCGTCGAGCAGCTCCAGCGCATCGGCTTCTGCCGCAATACACGGCCGCACGTCGAGCAGCCACAAGTCGACCTTGCCGACGTCCGGCGGCTCAGGCATTTTCGATGTCGACCGCCACATTGGCGATCCAGCTCATGCTTTGCGCGATCGCCACAAGATCCGCAGCCGCCAAATTGTCAGGCGGGACCGCAGCCCAGGCCTTGATGAGGTCGGCCACGTATTCGTGCAGTGCCTCCCGCACCAACCTTCGCGCTTCCGGCGTCAGTGTCGCTGCACGCAGCGCCTCGTGATAGGTGGCAAATGACTGAGCTATGCGTTCCGCCGCCTCGGGGGCCTGGAGCGGCTCCTGCATCGCTTCGGCGCAGCGGGCGAAGGTCTCGGCAACGGCCGCGCCATCCTCTGGCGAGGTCCAGGCGGATTCGAGGACGCCGCGAAAGCGTGCGAAAGCGCGGGCGAAGCCGAGTTGGGGACCGTCATGGGTCCATTGCCAAGGCGATTGTTGCTCCGGGTTCATGATACAGCTCCAGAGTTGGTCCGTTTGCGCGCTTCATCCAGCAACGCACCATAGCCATGACGTCGCRCAGACGTCTCAAGCAATACCTCGATACCGGTGCTGTCCTGCCAGGCGCCATTTTGCATCTCGACCACCTTCTCCTTGACGCGCAGTAAGATCGGCTCGGAACCGGGCAGGCCGTCGCCCAGAACGACGAACCCGCGCCAGCCCGCCTGAGGCCCGGCTGGCGCGGCGCTTGGAACCGACAACGCCCGCGCCCGGGCGGCCAGTTCCGCGGCCTCATTGGGTGCCAGCCCGAACGTAGGATTCGGCCTGCCAGAGAACATGTCCAACACCACGCGCACTACAAGACCTCCACGCCCGGTGGTACGAACAGATAACTGCAAAATTGTGTGTAGGGGCCGCGGTCGCACGTCGCCGGCGTCAGTGCGCCGGCGATGATGCGGCCCTGGTTGTCGACGTTGCGGGCACTGTAGATGCCCAGTTTGTGGGCCCAGAAGGCGCCATGCGAGCGGTACCAATGGAAATCGTGTCCCGGCCAAACAGCCAGCGCCGCCAGCCGCGCCGGGCCGTCGCAGTTGGCCCTGAACCCATCGGCGATTGCAGCTCGCGCAACCGCCTCGCAGCTGAACTCGTCATACTGGCGGCCAACCCTGCGTCCGGGCTGCGCCACGAAATTGGAAACATAGTTGCTGGCATAATTGTAGCAATTGTTGCGAAGGCGCACGGAAGCTGTGTTCCAGAACCAGGGGCTATAAGCGGCGAGGATCGGCTCACAGGGCGGGCCGACCTCCGGCTGTTCGGCAGCTGTGGCCGCGTCCGCGTGGCTGGCGCGTAGCGCGGCGCTGCGGCCAGCACGTGGTGCCACCCCGTCGCCCCGCCATTCGACGGAGCGCGCTGCTTCATCGATCACTGTACGCGCAACGATCGGTCGAGCGCTTTCCAACAGTGCCAAAACGGCCTCGCGCTCGTCATCCGGCAGCCGAGCCCGTGGCGCGGAGACGAACTCCTCCCTGGTCTCCACTGTCGCAAGCGGTGGCACGCCGACATAAAAGGCTGCCGGCGCGTCGGCGTCTTCCGGACCACTCCCGACGAGCAGGCCGCGATAGCCAAGCGCCGGCATCGGGGTGGCAGAAGCCGGCCCGCCCTGGCGCGACATCAGCTGCCTGAAATGTTGGGCCAAAGCCGGCGGCACTTGCCATGTCGGGTTGGGACGACCGGAGAACACATCCAGCATCACACGCATGCGCCATCTCCTTGCTCAAGCAATTGTTGGCGTACATCGGCATCGCTCATTTCAAGCACCTGCAGCACGATGGCTGCGGCCGCTTCCAGCCGCTGCCGCGCCGAATCGTCAGGAGCAATCGCGCGTGCAAGCTCGCGTGCGCATCGGGCCTCGAACACGCGACGCAGCGGAATCTCGATCTGCAACAGCTCCCGCAGTTGCGAAACCAGTCGCGTAGCCAAAAGCGAGTGGCCTCCGAGATCGGCGAAGAAATCGTCGGTCGCGCCGGCTTCCGGGACCTTCAACACGTCGCAGAAGCACCTGACGAGCAATGTTTCAAGGGCGGTTTGCGGAGTCGCGTGCCGCCGCTGCCTCGGGGCGGCGCCGGCAAGCATCCTGGCGATACGATCGCGGTCTGCCTTGCCATTGGCGGTGAGCGGGATCTCTTCGACGATCTTGAAGGCGCTCGGGATCATGAACGGCGGCAGTTTATCCTGGAGATGGCTGCGAAAAGTCCCGGTCAAGTCGGCCTGATCGAGGTCGCACCCCGGCGAAAGCAGCAATGCCGCATGCAGTCTGTCATCACCCGGTCCGGCGCGGTGGAGCACCACGGCCGCTTCAGCCACCGCCGGGTGTGTGCGCAGTGCAGCCTCCACCTCATCTGGCTCGACACGGTGCCCACGCAACTTGATCTGATTGTCGGCGCGGCCGAGGTATTCGAGCGTGCCATCACGACGGTGCCGCACTCGGTCCCCTGAACGGTAGACCAGCGCTCCATCCGGTCCGCGTACGAAACGCTCCGCGGTGAGACCGGCCTGGCCGACATAGCCCAGCGCAACGCCGGCGCCGCCAATTCGCAGTTCGCCAACCACCCCGACCGGGACCGGCGCACCGGACCCGTTACACACATTCAACCGCGTGAGGGCGATTGGACGGCCAATCGGCACCGGGCCCGGTCGAATGTCGCCGGCGCGCAGAAAATGCGCGCAGCAACCAACCGTGGTTTCTGTTGGCCCGTACTCATTGACGATCAGCAATCCCGGCATGTGCGTGCGCCAGGGCTCCAGCGTCTCGCCGTGCAAGGCTTCGCCCCCAACGATGAAACAGCCGGTTGCGCAGGCGGGCGCCCGCCCTGCCGCAAGCTGGCGCAAACCTTCGAGGTGGCTTGGGGTCAATTTGACAAAGCTGTAGCGCCGGCCCGAGTGAAGCGCTTCCTCGAGCGCTTCGAGGCCGCCCCCGGCTGGCAGCAAGAACACGGTCTTGCCGCACAAGAGCGGCACGAAAAGCGTGGTGACCGACATGTCGGCGGTGATCGAAGTGCACAGCGGTGCCCCTTCGCCATCGTTCATCGGATAGACGCTCATGCACCAGAGGAGGTAGTTGAGCAATGCACGATGCGGCACCGAGACGCCCTTGGGCCGTCCGGTGGAACCGGAAGTGAACAGTATGTAGGCCGGGCTCTCGGCGTCGCGCCGCACCTTCGGGGGCGGTACGCCGGGTTGCGGTGGTTCGCGATCCACAGCGATCGAGGTGAGCCCCGTTTGCAAGTCGGATTCCGTGCCCTTGGAAACAAGAAGCACCGTCGCCCCTGCATCGACGAGCATGTCGCGGGCGCGCTGAACTGGCAATTCAGGCCCCAGCGGTACATAGGCAGCGCCGGCCTTGAGCACGGCGAGCAGTGCCATCGGCAGGTACGTGCACGGCTCGATCGCGACCCCCACGCAATCGCCGGGCTCCACGCCATGTGCGATGAGCTGATGAGCGAGACTGTTGGCGCCGCCGTCGAGCTCCGCATAGCTGAGGCGTCCGTCGGGTGCCTGGCAGGCGACTGCGTCCGGGCTAAGACGCGCTTGTGCTTCGAACAGCCCGCACAGGTCGGTTTCGGCCGACGGCATCACAGGGCCTCGCGACCAGGCTTCCAACTGACGCAGTTCGGCGGCATCCATCAGCGGCAGATCCGCCACCGACGCTTCGGGATCGGCCAGTGCCGCGCAAAGCAGTCGCAGGAAGCGCTCCACCAGTCGTTCGGCGCTTGCCTGCTGAAAGAGATCGGTAGCGTATTCCAGTTCGCCGACCAGGCACGATGCCGTTTCGGTAAGCTGCAGGGTAAGGTCGAAGGCAGAAGTGCCACGCGCGAAGTTGAACGCCGGCGCGGCATCCGTGATCGTCCTGCGCACCTGGCTGGAAGAGAGCACCTGGAACGAAACTTGAAACAGCGGGTTGCGCGACAGATCCTGTTCGGGCGCCAGGGCCGCGACCACCATGGAGAAGGGCAGGTCCTGATGGTTCTGCGCCTCACGCAGCCGCGCATGCGTACGCTCCACCGCTTCCTCGAAGCTGCAGCCGCCGCTGAAATCCAGCCGCAAAACCACGGTGTTGGCAAAAAAGCCGACGACGTCTTCGAGCTCGGAATAGGGACGCGCCGCCATCGGAGTGCCGATGGTCACCTCGTCCTGTCCGGCGAGCCGGTGCAGCAGCGCGGCAAAAGCGGCAAACAGCACGGTGAAGCGTGTTGTGTGCAGGCGGCGCGCCAGTGCTTCGGCGGCCGCGCTTGCGGCTGCGTCGATGGTGATCGGTGCGCGCGCCCCGCGATAACTTGGCCGGGCGGGCCGAGGATGGTCCGTGGGCAGCTCGAGTTGCTGCATGCCCTCCAGCCGCTGCACCCAGTATTTGCGGTGCTGAGCCATCCGTTCACCGGACATTGCCTCGCGTTGCCAGACGGCAAAGTCGGCATATTGCACCGGCAATGGTGGCAGGGACGGAAGCCTGCCGGTCAACAGCTCGGAATAGGCCTGGCCGATTTCGGCCAGCAATTTCTCCAGCGACCATCCATCGGCGACGATGTGATGGATCACGAGCAGCAGCAGCGATTCACCGGCAGAAAGCTCCAACAGCCGACAATGCAGAAGCGGGCCTTCGGCAAGGTCGAAAGGCTGCTGGCTGGCAGCCGAGGCAATCTGCGCGGCGCGCGCCTCCGGATCCGGCTCGCAGCTGAGGTCGTCGATCTCGCATCGCATGGTCGTTGCAGGCAGAATGCGCTGCACCGGCTGCCCTCGGACGAGCGGGAACACGGTGCGCAGCGCCTCATGACGGGCGACCACCGCCGACAGTGCCTTTTCCAGGTAACGCTGGAGGGGGACAAACGGCAGCCTCTGCGCAATCGAGATATTGTAGAAGGGATTGCCCGGAACGAGTTGGTCGAGGAACCACAGGCGATCTTGCGAGTGTGAAAGCGGGAAGTCGCGCCCGTCGCGCGGCTGGACAGGGATTTCCTGCGCCGGCCGAACCCGAATGAGGTGCTCGCGCAGGGAGCGCTTCTGCTCCGGGGTCATTGCGGTGATACGGTTTTGCAGACTGTTCAAGGCGCCCCTCTCGATTCAGCTGGTTCTCGTGAGGCGAGCAGTGCCTCGCGCTCGGCCGCTGGCAGCGACGTCAACAGCTCCAACAGCTCGTCGTCGCTGGTTTCCGGAGTCGCGGCCTGGCGCTCCGCGATCCAACCGGCAAGCTGGCGGACAGACGGGTGGTCAAACACGCCTCCCGCCGGCACATCGGTTCCGAGTTGGCGTGACAGTCGTGAACTGACGCGCAAGGCCGCCAGCGAATGCCCACCGAGATCGAGGAAGAAGTCTGCGTCAAGCGTCACCAGATGCAGCTGCAGCACCTGCGCGAAACACGCCTGGACCTCTTTCTCAAATGGCAGCACCGGATTGGCATCGCCAGCATCCGGCAGTTCTCCCGGCGGCGGCAGCGCCAGTCTGTCGCGCTTTCCGTTGGGCGTCAGCGGCAGCGCATCGAAACGCACGATGACCGCCGGCAGGAACACGTGCGGAAGCCGTTCCCGCAACCCGGCCAACAATCGCCGGGCATCGAAGCTTGATGCGGGCGCGGCGACGTAGGCAACGAGGCGATCCTCCCGCAGCACGACCATGGCATCGCTGACTTCGGGGGCTTGTCGAAGCAGCGCCTCGATTTCGGCCGGTTCGATCCGGAAACCACGCAACTTGATCTGCTGGTCGCGCCGGCCGAGGCAAACGATCAAGCCGTCGCGCTGCACCCGGGCCAGGTCCCCTGTGCGGTACATTCGTGCCGCTTTGCTGCCTGCAAAAGGGTCGGCCACAAAGCGCTCGCGCGTCAGTTCGGTGGGCCCGAGATATCCAAGCGCGACACCTACGCCGCCAATGTACAGCTCGCCCGCCACATCAAGCGGAACGGGGCGCAGCTTGCTGTCGAGCACATAGGCACGCACGCCGGTGATCGGTCGGCCGATCGGGACGATGCCCAGCACGGGAGGCTCTTGATCGGGATCGAACCAAGTGGCGTCCCAGATTTCCGAAGTCCCGTAAAGATTGTAGAGCGTCGCCTCCGCATGGTGTCGTCGGAACTGGTGGTAGAGGTCTGCCGGGAGCGGCTCGCCGGTGCAAACCCAGAACAGCAGGTGCGGCAAGTGCCGCCCGAGGTCCGGTTGCGCCTCGAGCATCATCTTCAGCAGCGATGGCACCAGCCACAGCCGCGTGACGCCGCGCGATGCCAGCAGGCGGATCAACGCGGAAGCATCCGTTGCGATCTGCTCGGAAACGATCGTGGTCGGCACACCTTGCAGCGTGGCGCCCAACAGCTCCCACAGCGAATCGACAAAGTTGATTGCGGTACGCTGACAGGCCATCTCGTTCGCACCGAAAGGATAGGCTTGCCACATCCATACGAGCCGGTTCGACACCTGGCCCCACTGAACCATCACTCCTTTCGGCCGGCCCGTCGAGCCCGATGTGAAGACGATRTAGGCGGGGTCGTCGCGCCGCCAACAGACCGGTTCGTCGTTTGCCGCATTGCCGCTGCAGGGTTCGAGGACGTCGCCGATGTCGATCACGGTTGCCGGTCCGTCCGGCGGCGTTGGGCCGGTTGCCAGCAGCACGGCCGGCTTGGCGTCCGCCAGCATCTGCTCCAGGCGGTGCCTGGGATAGGCCGGATCGAGCGGCAGATAGACGCCGTGCGCCTTCAGCACGGCGTAGAAGGCCACAACTTGCTCCAACGATCGGGGTGCAGACACGGCGACCGGCACGCCGCGATCCACACCCAGGTCGCGTAACCGTCGTGCGAGCCGCGACGACGCGCGCTCCAACGTGTCGAAGTCGAGCACACGATCGTCGGCGATGAAGGCCGGAGCCGCGCCTTTGTCGCGCGCCAGACCCCGCAACAATTCGAGCGGGTCCAAATCCACGCATGCATCGGCCTCGCCGACGTCTGGTTCTACGATCAGCCGCCGGCGTTCAGCATCGGAGAGCGGCGAAAAAGTCGCCAGAGTTGCAAAGGGCGCAGCGCATATGCCCCGCAGCAGGTTGAGCAGATGCTCGATAAGAGCTCCCATGTCATCGCCATGGAAGCGGCTACGGTCGAACCGCAGTTTGAGCTGCAGCCGATCACCCGGAACCGCGAGCAAACTGAGCGGCACATTGGCACGCGCCAAGTCGACGCCGCCGGTCGTGGATTCGAGCTTGGCCGCCGCTTGCGGGAAATTCTCGAACACCACCAGCGTGTCGAACAGAGGTCGATCAGGGGCGATCTCGCAGCAGCGTTGCAGTTCGGCGCTGTCGAGGTGGTGGAAAGCCGAGCCGCGTGCCTGCGCACTCTGCAAATCCTTGAGCCATGGCACCAGTGCTGCCTGCGGATCCATGCGCACCCGCACCGGGACCGCGTTGATGAAGAGACCGATCATCTGCTCGATGCCAGGAACCTCAGGCGGTCGCCCGGAAACGACGGCACCGAAAACCACATCGTCGCGGTCCGTATAGTGGCCGAGCAGCAAAGCCCACGCACCCTGCAGCACGGTGTTCAACGTCAAGCCGTGCTGGCGTGCGAACGCCCTGAGCCGCTCCGATTCCCCTGCATCGAGGTTGCCGCTGACCTCGTTGTCTGCATCTGCAAGAGCCGCTCGGCCAGGGGGCCGTGGCAGGCCGATCTCCACCGGCTCGTCGTAGCCACGAAGCACGTCGGCCCAATATTCGCGCGCTGCTTCGAGGTCGCGCGTGGCCAGCCAGTCGATGTAGTGGCGTAGCGAGCGTCGCACCGGAGGCTGGTAAGGCGCGTTGCGGACCAGCGCGCGATAATGTTCGATCATCTCCGTTGCCAGCAGTTGCGCACTCCATCCGTCGAGCAGGATGTGATGGAACTGCCAGACAAATTTCACTTGTCCGGCACGGCCGCGGATCAGCGCCAGCCGCATCAAGGGTGGACGATCGAGCACGAATCCCGCCCGGCGGCTGTCCCCCAGGTACCCTGCCAGCTGAGCTTCGAAGGCGGCCGCGTCGAGATGTCGCCAGTCGAGCTGTTCGAAAGCCAGCGCGACGTGACGGTGAACAACTTGCACCGGCTGCTCAAGGTCTTGCCAGTGGAAGGATGTGCGCAGTGCAGGCGTGCGCCGAACCAGTTCATGCCACGCCGCCTGGAACGCGCGCGCATCGACGGGCTCCGGCAGCGACATCACCTCCTGCTGTATGAAGACGCCGCTTTCCGGCGCACGCAGACTGGCGACCAGCATCGCCGCCTGGAGCGGCGCCAGTGGCCAGAAGTCTTCAACGTCAACGCTGTTCGTGTTCAATCTTGGCCTCCCTGCCCACGGTTGAGGCGCGACATCAACGTGACCAGATCCTCCGCCTTGATATGACGGGCGAACCCCCCAACGTCCTCTTCTTCGCCAACGTTCTCTTCAACGGATTCGGTCGGCTTCGCGGCGCGAGCGAGCAGGGCCAGTGTCTTGTGGACGAAGATGTCGTTCGGCTCGATCGAAAGCCCCGCTTCGCGCGCGCGGCTGACCACCTGGATGCCGAGGATGGAGTCGCCGCCGAGCTCAAAGAAATTGTCGTTGATGCCCACCTGCTCGAGCCGCAATATGTCGCCCCAGATGGCGGCGAGCCGCAGTTCGGCAGCTGTCGACGGGGCAACGTACTCAGCTCCGAGTTCAGGCCGAATGCCGTCTATCTTCGGCAGGCGGTGGCGGTCGATCTTGCCGCTCACGGTCATCGGCAGCGCGTCAAGCAGCAAGAAGCGCGCCGGGATCATGTAGGCCGGCAAACGCTGGGCAAGGAAGGCGCGGACCTGCGGCACCATCTTGCGCGCGAAGGCGGATTGCAGCGGGTTGTTGGTCCAGCGCCGCCGGTGCCCGGCGCCGCCACCAAGTGTGCGCCTCGGGATTGGCCCGCGGCCCGCCCGGTTCATTGCGAGCGGACTGAACACGGCGTCGATGTGACCGGTCGCATGGCGTCCCGCAACATGAAGCTCGACCTTGCAGCCGGCTTCGGCCGCGCAAGCAAGCAGCTGGTCCGCATCAAGCCCCTGCATGGTCACCTCTACTGCGTTCGAGCGCAAATCACCGACGCAGCGCGATCCATCGCCGCTCATGACCTCCGCGGCGGCGAGCAGCTCCACCGCGACGGTTCGGCCTGGAATGTCGGCGACCAGCAGGGTTTTCCCGTCAAGTGCCCGCAACGTCCGCAGCAGCGCTTCGGCGCTGCCCACGCTCGCCCAGTCACAGGTGTCCCCCGCCTCCACAACCTCGGGCGACCAGCCGACATGGAGCATGACGTCATATCGGAAAAGCGTCAGCTCATTATCGGCACGGCACGGTTTGGCCAGGATTTCAACGGCCCGGATGCCGGGGAAATCCGCTGCCAGCGCGAGGAAAAATTCGGAATCGACCGCCAGCTCTTGTTCCAGCCCCAGGCGGCGCGCCACACGTTCCTGCAAGGTGGCCAGCGGCAGGTCGGACTCGGCCCGGTACAACTCCACAGAGGCTGCGAAACACTCCAGCAGCGCCAGGCTCCGCACATCACCGATGAATACGGTGCCGCGGGTACCCAGCGTTGACAACGCGGCGCCTATCACGTCGATCAGGTAGCGTTCGCTCGGGAAGTACTGCACGACCGAATTGAGGATCACCTGGTCCACAGCGCCCATAGATTGGGCCGCGACCTCGTGCGCAGCGCATCGACGGAACTCGATGCCTTTGATCCCGGCACTGGCCGCGTGCTTGGCCATATGGTCAAGCGCGCCTTGCGAGATATCGGTTGCCACATAGCGCCGGGCCTTGGGTGCCAGGCGAAAAGCCAGCAACCCCGTGCCGCAGCCAATTTCGAGGGTTTGCTCGGCTGCGAGAGAATTCAATCGTTCAACCGTGCTTGCCAGCCACTCTCGCATCGTCCGCTCGTCGAGCGGCAGGCCCGTGTAGCTGCTGTTCCAGCCATCGATCACAAATGCAGGGTCGGTAGCTTCCGCGATCGTACCGTAGGTTTCATCGTAGATGCGGTGCCAGTGTTCCACCTGCTCGCCGGAAGCTGCGCTCTCGAACTGCGCGTCAGGTGCGCATGGGTCGTCGCGCTGCACCACATATGCGACGAGACGCGCATCTCCAGCGCCGACCTCGCGCACCGCGACCGCCGCCTCGGCGATCTCGGGATGCGATTGCAATGCCGCCTCGACTTCGCCGAGTTCGATGCGGTGACCGCGAAGCTTGACCTGGCGATCGATGCGGCCGATGAAGTCGATGCGCCCGTCGGCAAACAATCGAACGCGGTCGCCGGTGCGATAGATTCGTTCGACAGCGCCATTGCCCAGCGGCAGCTCGACAAACCGCTCGGCCGTCAGTTGCGGCCTGCCAAGATATTCCCGCGCCAGTCCGATCCCTGCCAGACAGAGCTCACCTGGGACGCCGATCGGCACCGGCTCTCCGTGCGCATCGAGGACGAAGGCGCGCATATTGTCGATCGGCACACCGATGGTCGGCGGGCGCGAAAAATCCTCGCATCGCTCCCATGTCGCCCAGATGGTCGTTTCCGTGGGACCGTACAGGTTGAAGAAGCGCCTGCCGGGCGCCCATTGTGCCACTATCGAGGCCGGACAGGCTTCGCCCGCCACCATCAGCGTGGTGAGAGTTCGCAACCCCGAGGCATCGAACGCGAACAGCGCGGAAGGCGGCAACACCGCGTGGGTGACGCGCGCCTCGTCGATCAGCCGGGCGAGCGCGGGACCGGGCATTCGTTGCTCCGGTCCCGGGATCACCAGCGTGGCGCCGACGCCGAGGGCGAAGCCGAGTTCGAACACTGCGGCATCGAAGCTGAGCGAGGCGAACTGCAGCACGCGGCTTTCCGCCGTCGTGTCGAGCAGTCGTCGTTGGGCCGCCAGAACATTGGCCAGTCCACGCTGCCCGATGACCACGCCCTTGGGCTGGCCCGTCGAGCCTGAAGTGTAGATGATGTAGGCCACTTCACCTGACGCGCGCTCCGTTGAACGCGGGGCCGTGGTGCCGTCGCGCGCCATCGCGCTGACGAAAAGTGGCCGGCATTCGAGCAACGACAGCGCGCCCTCGACACGGCCCCACGCCGCAGGCTCGGTGAGGACGTGGCGCGCCCCGGTGTCCTCGGCAATATAGCGCAAGCGCTCGATCGGGAGATCGATATCGAGAGGCACGAACGCCGCGCCTGCCTTCAGCGCGGCGAGTATCGCGACCACAGCCGCAGGGGAACGGTCGAGCAGCAGCAGTACCGGTTCGCCTGGCCGAACGCCGGCCTCCTCAAGTCCGGCGGCGAGTTCTTCAGCCTGCTGATCAAGCACCCCATATGTGAAGGTGCCCGCGGGGCCGGTAAGTGCGATACGGTCGGGTGCGTTCGCTGCGAAGCGCTCGAATTGCTTGCAGAGCGGCGTCTCGTCGAAGGCGACCGCTTTGCCCTCGGACGCGTGCCGGAACCGGCGCCGCTCGTCACGGTCGAGCATCGCGATCGTATCGATCGGCTGGTCGGGGTCTGCCGCCGCCGAGTTCAGCAACAAGCAGAAATGCCCGACCATGCGCGCGGCCGTCTCGGGATCGAACAGCGCGGTGCTGTATTCCATGCCTCCGGAAATCCCGCCGGCATGCTCATGCAGGTGGAATGCGATATCGAAAATGGAGGTTCCGCGTTCGATGGAGACCACCGAATCCTGAGCCGGCAGTGCACTACCGCTATCGATGTTCCATGCGTTCTGCAGCACCAGCCCGATTTGAAACAACGGATTGCGGTTAGCCTGGCGCTCGGGCTGAAGCGCTTCGACCAACTTCTCGAAGGGCATGTCCTGGTGCGTGTAGGCATCGAGCGCGGTCTGCCGCACACGGCGCACCAGTTCGCGGAAGGTCGGCCTGCCACTGGCGTCGATGCGAAACACGAGTGTGTTGACAAAAAAACCGATCAGCGCCTCGACCTCGGGCCGCGTGCGATTGGCGATCGGCGCGCCGATCGCGATGTCTTCATCGCCTGTGTAGCGCTGCATCATCGCGGCAAGGCCTGCCAACAGCACCATGAACAGGGTAGCGCCTTCTTCGCTTGCCACCCGTTTCAGCAAAACGAGCACGGCGGCCCCGATGCTCAACTCCTCGAAATCGCCTTCGAAGCTCGGCTCGTCCGGACGCGGTCGGTCCGGCACCAGCGCCAATTGCGGCAGATCGGCGAGCTGCCGGCGCCAATAGGACAGCTCCGTCTCCAGCCGTTCGCCGCTGAAATACTGGCGCTGCCATTCGGCGAAATCGGCATACTGGATCGCCAGAGGTTGCAGCGGGGAGGGCCGGTTTGTGACGAAGGCCCCATAGGCGGCAGCCAGCTCGCGCAGCAGGATCTGCATGGACCAGCCGTCACAAGCGATGTGATGCAGGGTCAGCAGGAGCCAGTGTTCGTGCATCGACAGCCGCAGCAAACGTGCGTGCACCATGGGCCCATGCCGCAGATTAAACGTCAGCCGCGCCTGTTCGCCGGCCTCGCGGCGCGCTGCCTTCTCGCGCTCCTTCGGCTCAAGATGCATTAGGTCGAGCAGCGGCATCGGCACCGGGCCGGGTGGCATCACCTGCTGCATAGGCTCGCCTGCAATGTCGGTGAAAACAGTGCGCAGGGCGGCATGGCGTGAAACCACGTGATCAAGGGCGCGCTTGAGCGCCGCCACGTTGAGAGGGCCGCGCAAGGGCAAGTTCAGAGGCACATTGTAGAAAGGGCTTGCCGGTGCGAGGCGCTGCATGAACCACAGGCGCTGCTGGGCCCAGGAAAGCGCTGCCGGGCCAGGGTGACTGCGGGGCGACAGTAGCGGATCACCTGACGCGGGGGACTGCAGTCCGGCCGAGCCAAGCAACTTGCCGAGCAGCGAACGACGTTCGGCACTTATGTTGCCGGATATGGGGATTGCCGTCATATGCCGACCCCAAATAGAGCAATGTCATTCGTCGGATTTGCCGCTCGCCAGTGTCTGCAGGTCGGCCAGGTAGTCCGAAAAATTCGCGCGTGCCTTTTGCTGAGCTTCGTCATATGCGGACGCCAACTGCTCGCCCAAGTCCTTCATGGTCTGCCCGACGCTGTTCTGATGCTTGCTGATCACTTGCCCGTACTGGCGCGCGTGATCGAGCCATGCAGAGGCGGCGCGCTGTTGCGCGTCGTCGCCGTTGCCAGCCTCGCTCAACGCCCGCTGCCACGAGGCCATGATTTGTTGGAGTTGATCACGGGCCGGGACTTCGGCCTCTTCCAGCTGCTGGCGGCTGCGGCCGTAGAGTTCCTGGGCGCGCGCTGCATATTGCTGCGCCACCTCAAACCCTTTCAGGCAGTAGTTCGAATAGGCATTTTCAGCACTCATGGCGAGCTCCCGCGATCGTGGGCCCTCTGACGGCTCAGGCGCAGAACGTCGCTTGGAAGCGACTTCGTCGGACGCGCGACTTCTACGTCGGACCATGCCGGCCCTCCCGAAAAAACTAGTCGGAGGTAGCGTTGCCGAACGGTCTCGTCTGTCGCTTCCAAAACAAACAGACTCCAGGTCGGCCTCCAAATCGGACGGCTTCACTACGCTCTAGCGGCTCGAATCTGCGCCGCGCAAGCAACTTAAAGTTTGAAATGCTCATCGTCAACAGATTTATTTTAATCTGTATTATTAAAATAAAATTGTTATAGAAAGAAATACTGCAAAAAATTTGCAATAGGCGCTATGACTGAGGTCAGGCGCCAAGAATTGCTATCTACGATCGAACGCTTCGCCAGAATGTATTTGGCCAAGCGTGACGCACTCGGCGTCAACGTCGCGGTTTGGGTGCACTGGCAGCAAGTCCGGCAATCCATTCAGCAACGGCTGCGAGGTACTCCGGGTTCGGTGGCAGATCCTGGCGGTAACGCTCCGGCGTCGACACTTCGGGCTCGAGCCGGAATAGATGGTCGGCGTTGTGGATTTCCTTGTATGTAGAGCGGACATTGTGGCTGCGGGCGGCGCGGTGCAGCGCTTTGGCATCACGGTCTGCCGATGTCTGAATGTCTTTGTCGCCGTGCAAGATCAGCATCGGACAGCGGACGGCTCCAACCGCTGCGCGTGGATCGGTTTCGAGAACGGCCGGATCGGTGAGCGGTCTCAGGCCCCCGAGCCGCAGTTCCGCGCCATCTGTCCTTGCTTCCCGGTCGAGCCACTGCCGTAGTGCCGCGTCTCGCTTGCCGGCCTCTTCTTCCGACACGTGCAGGCGTGCGCTCTCGCGTGCATTCTGTTCCATCAGGATATCGCGCAACGGCCTGCCCGGGGGGGCAAGCAGGATCAGGCCGGCCGGCGCCAGGGCCGGGTCGGTCGACAACAGCTGCAGGATCACAAGGGCGCCCAGGCTATGACCGGCTGCGAAAAGATGCAGGGCATCGATGTCGGCGCGCGCGGCGAGCCAGCGCCAGGCGGCGGCGGCATCGGCCAGCCGCGTCGCGCCCAAGGGGCGGTCGGCCTTGCCGAATCCGGTTTTGCCTGCTCCGCGCGCATCTATCGCCAGGCTGGCTACGCCGACTTGCGCGAGCGCATCCATCGTCTCGAGTGTCTTCAGGCGCATGCCGGGCGCACCGCCCCAGCGGGTGATGGAGCCCGATCCATTCAGGAACAGGCAGGCCGGACTAGGCCCGGCGGGTTTGCGTCCGTGCACGAACAGGCCATGCAGCGTGATATCCTCGCTTTCGATCGTAACTTCTTCGCGGTCGATGCCAGGGGGAGGCGGTGGTGGTTCGATGCTTTCCTCGGCGCCGCGAAGGGTCTCAATCGGCGCCGCGTGGAACACCGGCGGGCCCGCCCGCCCGATAAGCGTTCCCTTCTCGTCCATTCCCACGGCGGAGACCAGGGCGCCACTGGCGCTCATGTTGAGCCGTATGCCGATCGACGTCTCCCAGTCCAGCGCTCCGGCGGGCGCGACGTCGAAGTCGCGCACTGCCAGCGCTTCGGGTGAAAAGTAGTGAAGTTTGCGCGGACCTTCATCGCGATCGAGCGCGGCAAGACAGCGCGAAAGCTGAAGAAGTAAATTCTGTTGAAGCACGAGGTCGGGTGCGACAGTCAGCGCCAACTCATGCTCGTTGCCGTCGCGCAAGGTCAGGAGCGCACGGTTCTGACCGAAAACGGCGCGGTGAAGCACGGCGCCGGATGAAAACAGCGAATAGGTCGCAACCTTGCCGTCGTCACCGATTTCAATGACTGCCGCTTCTTGAACAGGCTTGGGTCCGCCAACCTTCTCGGCGTGCGTGGTCCAGTGATATTCGTCGACGGTCGACGCTACCCGCCGCCGCGCCTGTTCGACGAAGAGTTCGCCGCGAAGCAAAATTTGGAAACCCTCCATGAGAGGCAAATCGATTGGCTTCATTGCACCGGCTCAGGTCACCGCCGCTTCGTCTTGTCGGGCAAAGCGCATCGATGGCGCCGCCATATCCACGTGCTCGGCATCCTGGCTCGTATCGGCGGCAACTTGGATCGCCAGCGCAAGGTAGAGATCGTCCTCCTGGAGAACGAGGTCGTTTTGGATGAAGCCTTGCACCGTTTTGGCCACGGTTTCCTCGTCCCATGCGCGATCGGGCGCAACGCCGCGCAAATTGGCGGTGAGAGAAGCAATGGATTGAATGCTGTCGAGGCCGAGATAGACGAGCCGATCGTCCCCGACCAATATGTAAGGGCGAACCGGGTGATCCGGCCGCAGGTCGATGATGGTAACCAGATCGGTGCCGACGATAGCGCTCAGCGCGGCGTGCCGGTGCTCCTGCTTCCAGTCCTGCGCCTCGCGCCAGGCGCGATTGATCCCCTCCAGCGTCTGCGCGTCGGTGGTCCCGCGGTAGGTGAAGAAATAGGCGATGCGCGCCCGTGCACCTGGTGAAACGCCCGGGTAGCAAAGGTCATAGGATGGGTATGGCTTGATGTCGGAAAGCCCGAAATCGTCCGGCCGGTCGAACATCGGCGAGAATCGGTCCAGCCGAAACGCAGCGAAGGACGACGGCGGGGTCAGGTGACGTATCGACCGCATGAAACGGATGGCTTCCTCATAGTCCTCCGGCCGTTCCCCAGGAAAGCCGCAGAGAACGTTCCAGGTGACCAGCATCTTGTGCTGGCGGACCCATTTCAAGGTCTGCACATTCTGGATGCCGCGAATGCCCTTGTCCATGAGCTTGAGCACATGCGTGTTCAGGTGCTCGATTCCGGGCTGCATCCAGGTCGTTCCCAGGCGTCTGAGAACCCCGATCTGGTCCTTCTTGAGGTTTGCCTTGGTCTCGTAGAACAGCTGCAGCTTGGTGCCGTCCTCCACCAGGGACGGAAACACCGTCGCGAAGTAGCGCATGTCGACAATGTTGTCGGTTGCGAAAAAGGTATGAATCCCCGTGCTGTCGCGCAGATGGCGGAACTCGGCCAGCGCACGGTCCGCCGACTTTGCACGGTAGCCGATGCCGAGGCCGTTGAGGCCGCAAAAGGTGCAGTGGTGTTTTTCGCCCCACCAGCATCCGCGCGAGGTTTCGATGGTCAGCTCCGGTTCGATGAATTGCGGCGCCGTGGACCGCTCGAACGCGGCGAGGAAATCGCTGTGATCGGGGAAGGGGAGGCTGTCCATGTCGCGGATCGCGGCTTGTGGCACAAGGCTCTCGACCGTTTCTCCTCCCGAACCGCGATAGACAAGGCCGCCAATGGCGGACATGTCCTCACCTTTGCGAACGGCCTCGATCAACTGCGGAAAACTCGTATCGGACTCGCCGCGGCAGACCGTGTCGATGAAGGTGAAGCTGCGATGCAGTTCAAGCCCCATCTCACCCTCGCAATTGGCGCCGCCGAACACGACATGGAGGTCTGGCGCTCGCGCCTTGAGCGCCTTGGCCATGGCAAGGCTCGCGAGGTTCTGCTGAAAGGTGCTCGAGAAACCGACAATGTCGACGTCTTGAAGGTCGATCGTTTCCGCCAGATCGTCGATATACTGAGGAGCCTGCTCCCGCGCGTAGCGGATCTGACCCAGGAAGGCGTTGGGGTAGTAATCGCCCGGCGTGGTCCTGGCATATCTATCGAAGGCCTCGTCGGGTAGCGCGTCGTGTCTCCAAAGTGCGCGGCTGAACACCCATTCCCCCGGCAGGTCGTGCGTCGGAGCGCTTTGCGCAATCCGCTGATAGAGCGGAAAGCCGATGCGGTCGGCAAAGCGGTGATTGGCGTAGAATACGTCGCATGCAATGCCTTGCTGTCGAAGACGGGCGGCAAACAGACTTACGCCCAGGGCCGGCCTTTCGATCGGCAGGAACGGCATCACGCACAGCAGCACTTTCGAATTAGCGGCCTTTCGCATTGGCGGCCTCCGAGGCTTGCTGTGTTCGCCGATCCAGTTCGGCAAGGCGGACTTCCAGCCGCGACAGGCTCGCCAACCGGCTCTCCAGAACCGAAATGCGTGCGGCGAGAGGCTCGATCGCCTTGCCAACCGTGCTTCCAGACTTGAAGGAACCGGTGACGGCGATCGCCGTCACCGCAACCGCCACTGCCACGGCTTCGGCAATGATCGCCACGTCGACGTCGACATAGGCAAACGCCCCGGCGAGATCGGTCGGGTTGGCGATGCCGACTTCAGGATGATGCGCAAGGATGTATTCGCGCAGCCGGTCGAGTTCCCCGCGGCTATGCAGCTCGACCACCTGAGGGTCGAAGAACAGCCGGATGATTGCCTTCTCGCGGTCGCCAAGCGCAATCGTCTGGTCGGCGTCCACGCCATAGGTCCGCAACACCGTTCCGGGATGATCGCAGAAACGGTCGAGCACTCTGCGATCGGCAGCGATGTCGTCGCGCAGCCGGGCCAGCCCGACCGGTGGAGGTGCCGTCACAAATTCCCGCAACAGTTCCCTTTGCCGCATACCAGCCCTCCAGTGTCCACACGGACGAAGACACGGGGGTGAACGCTATGGGCGTTCACCCGGTGATGCCGCGTCAGCGAATGCGCTGCTCGAGACGGGTGACCTTCGCATCGAGCTTGTCGACAAGATTGACCCGAGCCTCGAGCGCCGCCACCTTGGCGCTGAGAATTCCCGCCTCGGCCTCGATCGTTGCCAGCTTGGAAAACCTGTCGGCTGCACCCGCCACAACGATCGCCGCGACGGCCACCGCAACGGCGACGACCTCGACCTCGATAGCCACATCGAAGTCCGCGACCGCCACTGCGTGGGTGTCGCCGGGATTGGTGATCACGATTTCCCTGTACTTGTCCGTGATGTGGGCGCGCAGGTCGTCGATCTTGCCGCTGTTGTACAATTCGATGACGCGAGGATCGGAGAACATCCGGATCATCGCCTTTTCACGGTCGCCGAGCTTGATATCGCCGCTCACAGCAAGGCCGTGATCCTTCAGCACCGCTGACGGTTTGTCGACGAATTTCTCGAGTAGGCTCGGGTCGGACGCAAGTCTTTCTGACAGGTTCCTGACTTTTTCCGGAGGGTTGTCGCTGACGAGTTTTCTGATGAGATCGCTATCATGCATGGTTTATGGCCTCCTGCCGGGATGAGGCGATTGGCGTATGCCGGGTGGACTGGTCCGGCCATTCTGCCTCGGGTTTTTGATGAGCCAGCCGATAACGGTAAAGGACGTCGTCGCGCCGCTCGCGCCAATGGTGGGCAAGCACGTCGCGCACCAATGCATCGTCATAGAGCGCGCGGCATGCGTCACAGTGATGATTGAAACGGTTCTCCCAGTCGATGCGTGGATCGATCGTGGAAGCCCAGGCGAGTATGTGCTCCGGCCCCTCTACCGCGAGCCATATCTTCAGGAAATCATTGCCGGCGGCTTCCGCGAGTTCCACGAGCGTTGCGTCTTGAAGCGATCCGATCTGCATTTCGGGAATCTGTTCGCGCGTCAAACCGCAGCAGGCGCCGACCTCGCCGCGCGGATTGACCACCATCGTGTCCAGAACGCTTTCACAGGGCGCGCGGCGGTGAATGTTCAGGTGGTTGGTCAGGCTGGCGGGGCCATGCCGCACGGAATCGCGATCCTCCATCGCCATCCAGGGACTGTCGAACACAATGAGGTTGGGATGGTCGCGGATCGCTGCCATCTCCGGATGAGAGAGCAGTCCCTGGGCATGAAAAGTCCGGTCCATTTCGCGTTCCACCACGACGACGGCATTCATGCCGAGCCTGATCGCTGCGGCTGCGCCATAGGCGATGCGCTCGACCGGTACGAACTGCTGATGGTGGTCGCCGGTGCTCAAGTTGATTTCACGCAGGCCAGCCCTGTAGAGCGGCTCGAGGCGTGCGTGCGCGGCTTGCACCGACTTCGCCCAATAGCCGTTGGTGACACACCGGCTGGCGAGCCCTCGCTCGGTGCAGCGCGCAACCGCCACGACAAGCTCATCTTCCAGCATGAAGCATTCCCCGCCGGAGAAGACCACAAGCTTCATCGACGGCATCTCCGCCGCCTGCTCAATGGCATCGAGCATGCGCCACAACGGCAGTTTCTCCGCGATCCCGGGATGCGACGCGAAGCAGCAGTTCTCGCAGGCCGCCGTGCATTGGTAGGACGTCAGCAAGGTCAGCGTGGTTGGTTTCCTGCCGGCGTTCATGCGTTGCCCTCCCGCATCTGTCTGATGACCGGGTCGAACATTGCGAAATAGGCCGGCTGTGCCTCGGATGCGCCAGCTATCACCAGGGCGATGCGCGCTATCAGCGGACCTGCCTCGAGCACGGTCTGGTCGGACGGCTCGCCGGCCCAGCGCCCGCGCGCGCTCGGCCGCGTCGGAATTGCCGGGTTTGCATCGGGCTGCAGCATGTGGGCGAGGCCGGCTGGAATAAGCACGTCGCGAATTCCGGCCTGGGTGCGGCAGACTTCGGACATCACCGCCTTCCATGGCGCGCTGTAGAGCGCCAGCATCATCAACGCGTCGGCGATATCCAGGCGGTCCAGTCCGTCGACTGCCGTCCGCGCTTCATCCGCCACCTGAGCTGGTTCACAATTCAGCATTTCGGTGACCGCCTCATTGGCGAACACCGTGGCGAGCAATGCCTCGAGACGGCAGCGCCGGTCGACAATGCTCCAGAACAGCCGCTGGGCAAGCGGCCGACGCGGGGTGGGAAATCCTATGCAAAGCAGCCGCCGGACATGGTGCCGCTCGCTTTTTTCGATCGCATCCAACGCATCAAGCGGCGCCTCGACCGCATTGAGGACGGCGCGATCACTGAGGAGACAGGATACGAGCCGAGAGACCGAATGGCGGGCAGGGATTAGCGTATCCTCGTCGGCCCCGATATCGATGATCAGCGGTTGGCGCCCCGGCTTTCTTTTCAGTTGCAGATTGATCCGCTCGCGCCCACCCGCAGCAAGCATGATCTCCATCTCCACCGTTTCGTGCCGCGGGCTCGCAACATGCAGTCTGAACTTGCCGGGCGGCAAAGCCCTGAACAGCAAACCGTCGAAGGCGCGGGCGTAGCGAAGGATGCGCCAGGTGCGTCCGCTGTCGAGATGGGTCAGCACCGGAAACATGTTTCCTTGCGGAAGCCGTCCGTCTTCGTCGCGTATTTCCAGCTCAAGACAGCACGCGACGGTCGACGACGTCGCTTGGTCAACTGGAGAAAGCATACTCATGGGACGCCGCTCCTGCCGCATCGATATAACCACCGATGCTCCGAAAATCCGTCCTGGCCACAGAATTACACCCGCACTAAGAAATACCGACTAAGAGATTCGAGATATATCTGTTGTGTATAGAAATATAAATGCCGCGCCGACTAAATATCAGCGCAGATTTCAGCACTTTTCAAGATTTTTTTATTATATGTTACTCATATTACATTTTCAAGCGATCCAGTTGAAATTTTCATATCTTCCGGCGCGCCAGGCAGTCGCCGGCCGGTGTCGAAAAAGCCGGCCGCGATCACGCCTTCCTCGTCACGCTCCGCCAGCTCCGACCGCTTCGGTTCGCTCGCGGCCGAGATTTCATCCTTCTCGAGAAATCGCTTGAGCAGCCAATGATCGAGGCGCGCATCGACTTCCTTCGCGCACAAGCCTTTCGTGGCCGCGACGCAGACGTCGCAAATCGAGGCGTAGCCGTCAGGGTCGGAGGAGCGATCTGGGCTCATTTCCGCAATCGCCTCATGGAGTGCGCGCGGACCGAACTGATTTATGAACCGGAAATGCGTCCGCGTTTGCATCGCGTCAAACAGATCCGCGAGCGAACGCTCACGCACGTTGCCGACCGTGAAGCTCGCGATCTTGCCGCCGGCGCAGCAGCACGCCTGAAAACTGCCGTCGGGGTAGATGACCGGTCGGTTCACCACTTCTTGGCAAGGCGTATACGTRTAGGTGGCGAGATCCGAGCGGTAGTGCTCTTCGGGGTATTCGGCGGCGCGTCCGAGGCCGACAAGCCTGCCAAACGAGAGGTTCACCATCTGGGTCAATTCGGGCGGCACGGTATCGGTAGCCACCTGCCTGATGAACTCGTCCTCGTCGAAGAGGCGGATCTTCTCGGTGGGGATGCCGTAAAGTTGCGAGAACAGGGCGACAGGATCGCCCGGCATATTGAGGACCGTGTTGACGATGACCGGAAAGCCTGCTTCCCAGGCGATCTCGATTGCGCGACGGAAAACCTCGGCCGGAAGGAATTCCAGGTGAAATTTGTCGGCACTGAAATTGAGGGAATCAAGCCCGGCGAGCTGCAGCCGGTAGAGAAGGCGCCGACCGGTGGCTTGATTGCGACCCCAAAAACCGTTGGTGATCACGCGTGTCGCAAATCCCAGCTGGTTGGCCACGCCAAGCAGGCGCTCCAGGTGGTGCGGGTACATCATCGGCTCGCCGCCGGTGAAGACGATCGTCGACGGCCTGGGATCGAGTGAGGCTGCCTCGGTGATGCAGCGCTCCGCCAATTCCATGGCCATGCTGTCGAAATTGTCCGGGCCGGAAAGGATGCCGCAATGGCGGCAGGCGATCGGGCAACGGTGCGTGAACATGATTCCCAGTTCGAGCGGACGTTGAACGTCTGTGCCGGGTGCATTCATGGCGCGGCCTCCCGGTGACGGGGCTGCGCCGTCTTTGCCGTCGCCGCCCGCAGCCCGGCGTTCGACCAGACACCGCTGCCGGCCGCGCCCAAGAGCGTCGCGAGCGCGGCAAGCTCCTCGAGCCCGCCTTGATTGCCTTCCTCGCCATCGAGCGGCTCCTCGATGATCTCGAAGCGGCCGTAGTCGAACGGCACGCCGGGGGCACGCTCGACAAGACGGATCCGCTCGCGCAGGCCCTGTCCCGCGAGCGTCAGTGCCCGGTGGTGGCAGAACGGGTTGTTCCCGGGGCGCCCGAACAGCGCATGTGCCGTCCATGTGCAGCCGGCCTTGCAGCGATCGGCGTGTTCGCAGGTGGCGCAGAAACCCCACAGATCGGAGCGCGTCCTGGCGCCGAGGCCGCGCATACGCTCACTCGACCGCCACATGTCCTCGATAGAGCTGGTGCGCACCGAGCCCGCACCATAGTCGGCGCTCGGCAAGGAGGGACAGCCCTTCAATGTGCCATCGGCTTCAAGGCCCAGCGCAGCCTGACCCGCGAGGCAACCGCTCCATGTATGCCCGTCGGCGCCGCCGTAGCGCAGATAGGGCTCGTGCGGACCGAAATAGCCGATGTTGTTGCCAGGGAAGAGCTGGACGCCGCCCGGCTCCAGCACCGTCCGCTTGAGCCTTGCGAGCAGCGGCATCACGTTGAGCATATCGTAGGGCTGCAGCAGCAGGTCCGGACGGTCTGCCGCGCGGCCGAGAGCGACCGTCAGCTGCACTTGCCAGGCGCTCGCGCCGATCTCGACCAACAGGTCGGCAAGCGCCGGCAATTCCGGCAGGCTAAGCCGGTTGATCTGGGTGTTGACGCTGAGGCCGATCCGGCCGGTGGCCATGATCCGTTTTGCTGCGTCGAGTGCTGCTTCGTAGCTGCCGATGCGGCCGCGAAGGTGGTCGTGCGTCGCGCCGATGCCGTCGATCGACACGCCGATCCGCCTGATGCCGGCCGCGAGCGCTTCCTGGATGCGGAAATCATCGAAGCGATATCCGCCGGTCACCATGGTGCAGGCCATTCCAGCCTTGGTGACGGCGCTGGCGATGTCGACCCAGTCATCCCGCAAATAGGCCTCGCCGCCGATCAAAGTGACCTCGCGAACGCCAAGCGCCGCAAGCTGCTTCACGGTGTCGAGCGCCTCCTCGAGCGTCAGCTCGCCAGGGCGTTCGGCGCCTGCCCGCGAACCGCAATGCCGGCATCCGAGATCGCACTTCAGCGTGATTTCCCAGACGCAGACGCGTGGTGGCTCGGACGGCCCGGACCACCAGCGCACGGTCTTCGTCGGATCACCATCGTAGACGGCAAGCATTGGGGCGCACCATCACTTCACACGAGCGAGAAAGGCGGCGAGCATGTCGGCGTTCACGCCCTCGATGGCAACGCCATCCGGCCCGACGATGGAGAAGCTGAGCTTCTCCTTGGGAAAGCGAGCCAGTTCGCGCAGTGACCTCAACTGCTCGACCGATGTCATGGCCAATGATCCGGCTGCCGCCACCTGCGTAGATGAGGACGTCACCACGGAGACGCCGTAGATGACCACCGCCGAGGCAACCGACACGTCGATCCCGGATTTCCCGCCGCCGGCTGCCGAACCCTTCCAGCCGATCACGCCGAACCGCTCCCACAACTCCCCTGCCGTCAACGTCTCCGGCTTGGCCCGTGCGAACTCGTCTTGCCACTCTCGCCCCGAAAACACGTGTTCGAGTTTCTTCAGCAGATCCCGTTCGTCGATGCGGTCGGGAAGCGCCAGCACGTCGGGGTTGAGCCCCTCTTCGGACAAAACGTCCTTGGGCGATTGGACAAAGCGGTGGCGAAAGTCCTTGTCCTTGCGCAACCGGTTGATGAAACTCGCCGCTTCGGTTCCCATGACAAGCTCCTTGTATTTCGCATGCTTGCGGGCGTCGGGCCGCTCAGCGCAGGCGGTCGACCAGCGCCTTGATCGCTTCGATGCCGAGGCCGTGCAGTGATCTCCCGTCCGGTCCGCTCACCGCAAAACTGAGGGCCCTTGCTGGCAGCCGGGTCAATTTGCGCAACCGGCCGAGACGCGCCAACTCCACATCCGTGCGGGCTGCGCTGCCCTGCGCCGTAACAAGGGATATGACGGAGGTGGTTGCCGTCGTACCGTAGATGATGCTCGTCGCTGGGATCGACGGCGAGGCAAGATCATAGTTGACGCGGATGAAATTGAACTTGTCCCACAGTTCCTGTGCCGACGCATGCCTCAGCGTGGCCGCATCCGGCGGAGCGGAGGAAATTTGAGCGTCGATACGCCGTTCCAGCGCGTCGAAATCGATCTTGGAAGGCAGGTCAAGGAGGTCTGGATCGAGCCCGCTCGCGCGAAGAACGCCGCGCGGATCATCGGCGAATGCCTGCCGGAACGCTTTGTCCCTGTGGAGCTTCTTTATGAAATCTGCATAAGGCGACACCATAGGTTCCCCCTACGCTGAGCGCGTTGGCCATGCCTCTCGAATGTGACAATCGTCAGTTTGCCAGCGTAATATTGTTTCCAAATTCGCGGCGGAAACTTAAAGATTACTACTCTATCGCCAGTTTTCAGGCAAGAAAAGTACGTTATTTAACCGTTGCTAATGTGAGTTAAGAAAGGGTTTACATTGGGCTCACAGCGAATGCGAGGCCGTGTTTGGCCATGCCGTTGATCCTGACGCCGATTCGGGGCAGCATTCCTTCGCGGTAGCGCGAGCGGACGCGGCGCTGCGAACCGGCCGCCTGAACTGACAAATGGTCGAACAGGGAGACCTCTCATTCACGGAAGGCTGATAGCGCTCATTGTGATGGTATTGAGCGGCATCGTCGCGGCACTCTTCACGTCGCCGGATGTACGCATTGCGGTTCACTGGTCGGCGTCGGGCGAAGCGGACGTCTTTGCGGGCCGCTGGGTCGCATTGCTTGGTGCGCCGGTGCTGCTCGCCGTGCTGTGGATGGTTCTGCGTCTGTGGCCGGGGCGGCAGGTCGAGAACAGGCAGGCAGCCGGCGAACCCGCAAAAAGTTTTGCGCCGGACCATGCGTGGTTCATCGGCCTTTTGCTGCTCATCCTGCTGCAGGCCTTCTTGATTGCTTCGGCGTTTGGATTCCAGACGAACCGCCTTCGGCTGATGCCGATCACCCTCGGCGTGATCATGATCGTCGTCGGTGCTCGAATGCCGCTCCTGCAGCCCAACCGATGGTTCGGTATCAGAACACCCTGGACCCTTGCGGATCGGGACGTCTGGACGAGAACTCACCGATTCGGCGGCCCCGTCTTTCGGGCGGCCGGGCTGCTCACTGTGTCGCTGCCTCTTTTCGGCTTGTCGGACGATCGCGTCGGCCCGGCGGTGCTGGCTATTCTGCTGGCCGCAGCACTCATATGTGTGGCCTATTCGTGGTGGACATCCCGGCGCCAGAACGGCTCAGGGTGATACGCAGTCCAGGCTGGCCCCGATTCAGCAGTCGAAGCCGCACTTGGCTGAGGACGTCTCGCACGGGGTGTCATTCAGACGGATCGTGGCAGCGCGATTATTTCGCGCTGCCACGGTCGTCCGAACGGAATTCGATTCCGTCCATCGTTTCCTAAATCTGATTTACTCCCATATTGGCGAAGCGGACTGGATCGGCCTTTTCCAGCCGCAACGCCAACAAGTATCCCACCACGGCGGCGGCCGGAATCAATGCCGGCAGGATGATCCCGAGCACGCCACCGGTGGTGCCGGTGAGGTCGCCGAAATGCAGGAAGATGTAGACGAACAGTGCGGCCATGATGAGCCCTGACAAGGCGGGCAGGATCACGGTCGACAGCGCCGGCGCGCCGATGTGTTTCTTGCGGAAGAACACGATGACCGCGAGCGAGGTCACGGTCATCATGCCGAGGACGCCGAGCGTGCCGACCTGGCTGATCCAGGTGAACATGTTGAGCACCGGGTCGAGTCCTAGTCCGGCAAAGATCGCCAGCACGACCAGGGCGCCGACTGTCTGAGCGACCGAGCCGATGTGCGGGCTCTGGTGATCCGCGTGGGTGCGGCCGAAGGCAGCGGGCAGCAGGCCTTCGCGTCCCGCCACGTAGCTGTATCGGGCGATGTAGTTGTGGAAGGCTGACAGCGCGGCAAACAGGCTCGACACCAGCAGAATGCCGGCGATGGTCGGCACGGGACCGCCGACATAGCGCCCAGCAAGATCGAAGAAGAGTGCCGAGGGATCGCCGTAGCCCTGGATGGTCGGCACGAGTTTCTCGGCGCCTATGCCAACGATCATCAGCCAGGTGGTGAAAACGAAGAAGATGCCGATCATCAGCACCGACAGATAGGTGGCGCGCGGAATGGTCTTCTCCGGGTCGCGGGCTTCCTCGGCGTAGATCGTCGTCGCTTCGAAGCCGATGAAGGATCCCAGGCAAAACAGGATCGCGGCAGTCAGCGAACCTGAAAACATCGCGTTCGGATCGAACAGGTTCAGCGCCAGCCCGTGCGCGCCGCCCTTGCCGAGAATTGCAAAATCCACGATCAGGACGATCAGGTATTCGAGCGCAACGGCCACGACCAGAACCTTTGCCGACAGGTCGACCTGACGGTAGCCGAGTATGCCGACCAGCAGGACGGCGATCAGGCTCCATCCCCACCAGGGCAGGGTCAGCCCGAGTTCGCCGAAGACACCAGCGGCGATGCCCCCCAGGAGGCCGATCAGTCCAAACTGCATGGCGTTGTAGGCAACCACCGCCACGACCGCCACGGCGCCGGCGACCCGCCCGCCGAGACCGCGCGCGGCATAGGCGTAGAAGGCGCCGGCATTGGTGACATGCCGCGACATCGCCACGTAGCCGACCGAAAAGGCAAGCATCACCAGGGTCACGAAGATGAAGGTCGCCGGGATGCCGGCGCCGTTGCCCAGCATGAACGCGAGCGGCATCGCGCCGGCAACGCCGGTAAGCGGGGCCGCTGCCGAGATGACCATAAAGGTCACGGCGATCAGGCCCAGTGAATTTCTGCGAAGTTGGTTGGTTCCTGCGGTACTCATTTGGGTAGTTCTCCCTCTGTGTTCCCCATGGCCGATTGACCGGTCCATTGTTGGTTGACGTCTGTTTTCGTTCAGGCGGCCGTCCGGCCCGCCATCATTCCTCTCCGTTGGCGAGATGCCCGAAGGACCCCCGGCACTTGGCGAAAAAGTGCTCGACCGAATCGCTCCTTTGATTGCCGCGCGGCGTGATCGCGATGACTGCTCCCTCGGGAAAGTCCTCATCCAGAGGTATGGCCAGGATCTCCTTGCCGTCG
This sequence comes from Mesorhizobium sp. P2_D1, assembly GCF_056404455.1. Taxonomy (NCBI): domain Bacteria; kingdom Pseudomonadati; phylum Pseudomonadota; class Alphaproteobacteria; order Hyphomicrobiales; family Phyllobacteriaceae; genus Mesorhizobium; species Mesorhizobium sp. P2_D1. The sequence continues at coordinate 76,198 of NZ_JBFUDZ010000008.1, read as the reverse complement.
GGGGCTGTCCTGGTCTGCGGCGCCTGCGGGACGATGGAATATCCAAGCCCTTGGGCGACCAGACCTCGCACCATGGCGAAAGATGGCGACTGGAAGCGGATGAGCGGCTGAAGCTGGCTGCGCTTGAACAAGGCATCCGTGGCCGCGCGGACGGAAGGATAGTCCAGCAGGATCATGGGCAGGTCAGCCAGGTCGGCGAGCCGCAGACGAGACCTTGCTGCCAGCGCGTGACCGGCGCTCAACAACACATGCGGAGCCGGCAGGCAGATGAGTTCGGCGTCGAGATCAGGCTCGTTCACCTGTCCGAAGGTGATGGCAGCCTCTATTCGGCCGGCGCGCATCTGTTCGATAAGGTCGTCGTGGTCTGCTTCCAGAAGGCGGATGTCGACATCCGGCTTCTGGCTTGCGAAGCCGGCGGCGAGGGCCGGAACGAATTGCGGCCCAAGTGTGATGAAGAAACCGATGCTGAGGTGGTTGGCCGGGTGCGGTGGCGGATGATCGTCCGGAGCGATCGGGATGGCGCGCCGGTAGCCGCGATTGCCGTAGACTAGCGGCGAGCGCTGTGCAGAGAGGTCGATCTGCTCGGCCTCGCCGATGAACAGGAAATGGGTTCCCCACAGCAAGGCTGTCTTGAGCTCGCAATCGAGCGAAACGACGGCACCATCGATGACCGGCGCGCCGGTTGCGCCGGGGTGCCAGGCGATCGCACCGAACCTGTCCTGGTTCAAATGCTTGAGGCGGCCGGAAAAGAGATCCGAGACGAAGCTCTGATTGCCGCTGAGCACATTGGCGCAGAACCGCCTGTTCCTCTTGATCGCCTCGCATGCAGGGCTGAGGTGATGGACGCTGATGAGCAGGGAGGGCCGGCTGGTGTCGGCCGACACCGAGGTCATCGATGAAACGGTCACTCCGAAACGACCTGCCTCGCCGTCCGTGGTCACCACGGTAACGGCGGAGGCAACGCGGCTCATGCCTTCGATGAAACGGGCGCGCAGGTCAGTATCCATGGTCGTTCACCCCAGGTCGAAGAAACGTTCCAGTTCCACGTCCGGAACCTTGCGGCGGAATTCGTCGTGCTGGCACTCCCGGGTGGCCGTGAACGCCTCGACAAAGCGCGGCCCCAGCCAGTCCTTGGCGAAGCTCGATCCGCGCAGCCGTTCGATCGCCTCGGGCATCGAGCGGGCGAAGTCGCGGGCGGGTTTCTGCGCGTAGCCTGACCCGATGGTCTCGGGGTCGGGCTCGATCTCGCCTATGACACCGGCGATCCCGGCGGCGATTGTGGCCGCGGCCGAGAGATAAGGGTTGGAATCGGCGCCCGGCAGGCGATTTTCCACCCGCAGCGTCCCTGCGTCATGGCCGACCAGGCGAAAGCATGTGGTGCGGTTTTCAAAACCCCAGGTCAGGCCGGGCGGCGCGAAGGTGCCCGGTGCGAAGCGGCGGTAGCTGTTCACCGTCGGCTGGAAGACCAGCGTCATGTCGCCGATATAGGCTTGGAGACCGCCAAGGAAGTGGCGGAAGGTGCGGCTGACGCCGTTCTTTTCCTTTGGATCCCAAAACAGCGTCTTGCCGTCCTTGTCCTTCAGGCTGATGTGCAAATGGATCGACTGGCTGTCCGCCTTTTCGTTCCAGCGCGGCATGAAGGTGACGGACCGGCCTTGCCGCAACGCCAGCGCGCGGATGAAGTTCTTCAAGAGGACGAGTTGGTCGGCCGGTTCCGTACCTACGCCAGCTCCGATGCAGGCCTCCATGAAGCCTGCGCCGATCTCCTCGTGCATCTTGGCGAGGTCGATCTTCAGCGGCTCGCAGATTGCGGCCAGTGCCTCGTACCATTCGGTCTGGACAACCTGATAGAGGATCAGGTCGTGGCTGGCGTGAGCGGTCGCTGCCTTGAGGTTGCGGTAGCCCTTCGCCTTCGCGCTTTCCGGCGTCTCGTCGAAAAGCGTGTATTCCAGCTCCATTCCGTATTTCGGCACCAGCCCAGCTTCGCTGGCGCGGGCCAGAACCGATTTCAGGATCGCCCGCGGACATATCTGTGCCGAGGCGCCGGTGTAGTTGGAGAGGACCAGCAGGTCATGCCCCGGTTTCGACCATGGCAGGCGGCGGCCAGAATTCGGGTCGACCTGCAAGGGGTCATCGTGAAAATCGCCCTTGTCGTCGTTGACGCCCGGGATGATGAGCATCACATCGGTCGGGTCCAGCGCCAGTTGCGCGGGAGCCATGCCCATGCCGTTTTTCGCGATGCCTTTCAGGCTGCTGGTCGAGACCATCTGCCCGCGCAGCAGCCCATTGGTGTCGGTCATCGCAACCGTGGCAAAGCGGCTGGCCGGATCGGCCAGGTAATCGTCAACTGTCATGTTGCACCTGATTGAGGGAATGGGCGCCGATAAGTCGCGCGAGTTCGGTGAGATCGGTCTCGGGCTGTGTAGAATAGGCCTTGAGGAATACGCGCAGGCCGTTGTGCAGATAGCGGGCGACCTCGGCGCGCGACGGGAAACGGTCCGGCATGTAGAGGGCCTGGGTGCGCGGTGCCGAGAGGATCAGGCCCCACAGATCCTGCGCCGCGAGTTCGGCGTCGTCGAACGCCAGTCGGCCTGCGCGCCGCTGGCCTTCCAGATAATCCATGATGCCGCGCAGCAGGCGGTCCGGGCCCACCTCCTGATAGGCGCGGCCGATCTCCGGAAAGCGCTGCACCTCGCCGATGATGAGCCTGGCCAGGGACAGGAGGTCCGGACGCAGCACCGTGTCGGCATAGTCCCAGGAAAATTCGAGGAGGTCGGCCACCATCCCGCGCTCGGAAGGATGTTCGAAGATATCAAGCATCTGGTCGCGCTCGCCCAGCATCATGGCCGAGAACAGCGCCTCCTTTGACTGGAAGTACTGGTAAAGCGTCGGCTTCGACAGTCCCGCCTCGACGGCTACGGCATCCATGTTGGCGCCGGAATAACCGGTCTCGGAAAAGACCTTCAGCGCGGCTTCCAGGATGCGCCGCTCGCGCTCGATTTTGTTCTGCTGCCGGCGGGACAACGCGGTCATCTCGGTAGCTTCCCCAGAAAGTCCAGCAGGATGCGGCTGTAGGTTTCGGACTGCTCGACATTGCAGACATGGCCGGCATCCGCGATGGTCTCGTAGCGGATGTCGGGCCGGGAGACCTGACCCAATATTCGCTCGGCGATACCGCGGATCTCCGATGGCGGAGCCAGCCGGTCGTGTTCGCCGGTCATCATCAGCACCGGCATGGTCAGGCGCGAGAAATCGAAACGCTCGGACGGATTGGTGAAACAGACGAGCGCGTCGCGGTAGGTCGCCGACGGGATCGCCGCCATCGACTGGAGGAGCTGCTTCTTCATCTCATCCGAAGCGTTCGGTCCTGCCAGCACTTTCACCACCGCCGGCGCGAAGTCGGCCGGCGTCTGGCCGGCATCGAGCGGCACCTTGCGGCTGACGCGGAAGGCCTCGCGCTCATGCGGGCTGGCTTCCGACATGCCGGTGCAACCGCCGGACAGGACCAGYCCGGCCAGCATCTGCGGATAACGCATGGCGAAAGAGGTGGCGATCCACGAGCCATAGGAAAGGCCGACCAGAACCAGCCGGTCGGCGGCGAAGTTTTCCTTCACCCGCAAAATATCGGCGCAGTAGTCGTCCACCGTCGACTGGTTTCGCCCGAGCGCGCTGCCGCCATAGCCTCGCAGGTCGAGTGCGGCCGCACGCATCACGCTGCCGGCGGCCGCGAGTTGCTGCAGCCAGTTGCCATGCGATCCGCCTATGCCGTGCAGGAACAGGCAGAGCGGCCCATCGCTGTCCGGCGTCGTTGTCAGCCCGAGGCGGGGATCGCCATCGATGACGATGTCGCGCGTGGCAACAGGGGCGGGTAGAGGCGGCGGCTCCGCGCTGCGGATCGTAAGCGCCTTCTCCGAAAGCGCGGCGACGCCCATCTCGAAGATCGCTTTCGTGCCCTTGCAGATTTCATGCAATCGCGGGGCGGCGGCGTTTACATCTGCGCTCCAGCGCATGATGCAGCCGCCCCGACCGTCGGCGGCGATGGCGATGCGGCCGTCATAGGCCTCGGCGCCGGCGATGCCTTGGAGATGCGTATAGGCGAGCGTGCGCTCGCTGTCGCTCAGCCAAGTGAGCTGCTCGCGATAGACGGTGTCCTCGCCGTTGACGGTGAAGCTGCGGACCAGCGCACCGCGCTCGTCGCGCTCCGCGCGAATGGTCGCGATGATCGGGTGCCATCGACCGCAGAAATCCGCGACGATGGACCACACCGCCTCCGGTGAGGCGGCGCAGGCGCCGATGACCTCGACCGTTTCGCGCGCCATCGGCGTCTACCGGACCGACCGCAAGGCGCCGTGATCGCCGCGCCACAGCGACATGCGGGCACCGCCTTCGTCGCCCGGAGCGGAATCGATCTCGTCCATGTCATAGAGTGCGAGGACCGAAAGGTAGTCTTCCATGATCTCGGAAGTGTAAGGCAGCATCAGCGCGCCGCAGCGGCTGTCGCGGTACATCCGCTCCAGCGGCAAGGACTTCAGCATCGACTGGCCGCCGCAGGTTCGGATCGCCATCGAAGTCATCTCGGCCGCGCCCTCCATGACGTTGTATTGCGCGGCATACATGCGCAGCACCTCGCCCTTGGTCGGGAAGCCCTTGGCTTCGCTGAAAGCCTGCCACCAGAGCGCGCGCATGTTGGCGAGCCGCGCATACATCTTGCCGACGGCGACGCGCTTGGTCGCATACATGCGCCGGTCGATGGGCGGCTGACCGGGGATCTTGCCCTTCAGGTAATCCACCATGAAGTCGAAGGCGCCTTGCGCGACGCCCATGTAGGTTGGCGACAGCGTGATCATCATATGCGGCCAGTTCGGCAGGGTCTTGCCGAAGATGCCGCGCGGCATCAGCATGTCCTGCTCGGTAACGAAGACATCCTTCAGGATGAGGTCGCGGCTGTTGGTGCCGCGCATGCCGAGCGGATCCCAGTCACCCTTGACGCTGAGGCCCGGCGCGTCCTTGTGGACGACAAACAGCATCGTGTCCTCGTGACGCGGCTCCTGGCCTTCGAACACCTCCGTGCAGACGATGGTGTAATAGTCGCAATAGCCGGCGAGCGAAGCGAACTTCTTGAAGCCGTTGATCTTCCAGCCGCCGTCCACCTTGCGGCACTGCGTCTGGTTCGGCTTCGAAGTCCAGTTCTGTCCGCCCTCGGAGATTGGCTGCGAATAGATCGCCTTTTCGGCTATGGCGCGGCGGAACTGGCGCGCGCGCAGCGGCCCGAATGCAGCCTTCTCCTCAGGTGTCAGGTTCGGCATGTCGACCATGAAGCGTGACCAGGCCATGGACGAGTTGTGCATGTTGAAGGTCAGCGCGGTGGCGCCGCAATATTTGCCGATCTCGGCGCCGACCATGGCATATTCGAACATCGAATAGCCCCAGCCGCCGAATTCCTCAGGGATGCAGAGGCCGAGAAAGCCCTCGGCGGCCAGATCCTTGTAGTTCTCGACCGGGAAGGAGGCGTCATCGTCGATCCCCTTGGCGCGCCCCGCGAACTTGTCGCGGCCGAGTTCGTTCACCAGCCGCAGCTTGGCCTGCACCTCGGGACGGATGCGTGAGAGGTCGTAGTAATCAACAATATCGCTCATGGTTTTCTCCGAGGGCGTCAGGACGCCAATTCGCCTTGCAGGACGCCGTCACTGACGACGACTTTCCCGTCCAACGTGATCGTGCAGTTGCGCATCGGCAGGTCGAAATGACCGAGCGTGTAGCGGCCGGCATACTGGTTCGCCCCCGTGGACCACAGGAACGATCCTGCCAGGGCGCGGAACTCCACCGCCTGCATGTCACGCTTGTCGTACATGGCGGCCGAGACCCACCGGGCGCGCGGGTGCATGCCCCAGCCGACATGACTCATGCCGTAGGCGTTGCGGTCGTTCCAGGCCTCCATGTATTCGCGGAAATGGATGGCATCGACGCCGTCGCCCTTGATGGCGGTGACGAAGTCGTCCTCGACGGTGAAGTCGATGCGGCTCGCAAGCGTCGTCTTGAACGTCAGGTTCATGTCGCCCACGTCCATGACGATCCGGCCGTTAACGCAGTTCTTTCCGGGAAAGGCGAGGCAGAGCCCGCCCGGCCAGTGCGCCACCGCGCCCGGCGTGGTGCCGAAGCCCGGTGTGCCGCCGCAAGGCGCGTTGCGCAAATCGATGACGAGATCGGTGCCGGCCGGCGAGGTGACGCGCATCTCGCTCGCCTCGCGCAGCATACGCACGCCCAGCGCCACCTTCGGGCCAAGGTCGGCCGTCGGCTCGGTGCGCTCCAGGATCTCGGGATGCTCGTTGCAGATCACGAGCAGGCGCGTGCCGCCGGCCGCCTCGATCTCGGGCCATTCCGGAGCATGGATAAGCCCTTCGACCGTGCAGTCGACGATGACTTCGACGCGCTTCAGCGCCTCGATAACAGCGCGGTTGCCCTGGATCGCCCAGGAGGTGCCGGTGGATTTGACCGGCACAGGTGCCGTTTGGCGCGGCGTCGGCATCTGGATCATGCAGAACTCGGCGCCTTGGTCGTGCAGGGCGAGTTCCGAAAGATGGATCAGCACCGGACGCGACTGCGTCTCGGACAGGATCGCGACCCTCGTCCCCTTGCCGATCGCATTCAGCGCGAAGACGCGCCGGAAGCAGTCCAGCCACCGTCCTTCGATGCGCTCTTGCAACATCGCTAAACTCCCATTGACGATCCGGCTTGTATCGGATTTCTTAACTTGTGAGTTAAGTTTTCAGTTTTGGGACGACTTGTCAACGAAATTTTCGAAGATTTTTGTATTTTCGAGAATCGGATTGAATCCTGGCCTCAGATCCAGTTGGGATCGTCGCTCGCAAATGACAGCTGAGCCGACCCTCGGCGCGGCTGGCTGTCAGAGTCGTCTCTGCCAAACTCCGAATTGGTCTAGTAGCGACCGGAGAGCAGTTCGCCGGCACCGGGCGACGCGGCTTTCAAGCCAAGTCTCGACATCAGTTGAAAACCCGTACAGACGGAGGCGCTGACAACTGGAATGCCCAATGCTTGCTGAAGCTTGTCAATGATCGGCAAAGAGGGCATCTGCACACAGGCCGATGCGACAAACGCGTCGATGCCCGTCGTGTCGACTTTCCTGTAGATATCGAGCAGTTTGTCCGGATCGTGCCTGCCGACCTCGATGTTGTCGGGGATTTCAAGCGCGATAAAGTCCCTCACCGCTATTCCCTCATGCTCGATGTAGTCGACCACCAGTTGCGTGAGCGGCTTCATGTAGGGGCATATGAGGGAAATCTTCTTGGCTCCCAGGACCTTGAGGCCGTCGACCAGAGCGCCGGCACTGGTCACAACGGGAGCGGGCGCACCATTGTCCGCGGTACGCTGATGCAGCCGGGCTTCCGAGGTGCGGTGATAACCCTTGCCCATGCTCATGATGGCGACCAGACAGGCGTAGCCGAGGACGTCGACGCGAGCATCCGAAAGTTCGGTCGCGCAGCGGTCGCTGTCGCGATCCATGGCCTCGAGCTCCTCCTTGACCACCTTTTTCATTCGCATTCGGCTGGAATGGAAAGTGAAGCGTTCTGACAGGATTGTCTCGCGGCTACGGAAAATCGCCGGGATTTCCGTCTCCATGGTGGTATTGGAGGAGGGCACGATCTGTCCGATCCGATAGGTCTTCGGCATCCTTATCCGTCCTCTGGCGTGTCGCTGCTGGTGACTGTTCGGCCTATTCCTGATGACCGCGCTGCGATGCTGTTTCGGGCACGCTGGCATCATCGCCGTCGAACATCTGCGCCCTTTCGATCAGCGATATCGGCTCCAATCTGCGCCGGTTTACCTTCAGGTCGAAAACGTCGAACCGGTTGTAGTGGCCGGCAATGTCATGCATCTGCTTCGGCTGGATGCAGCGTCCGAGATCAATCTCGGCATAGACGATGCCCTCTTCGTCGATCAGCGGCTTGCCAACCACGCGCCCGTCCGGACCGATCACGCCTGAGAAGGCGCTGGATTTGCGTTGCAAGCGCGCCCGTGCATCCGAAACGACACCCTCCATCGCCGCTATGATTTCCTCCGAGACGGTCGAACAGGAGACGATCGTAAAGAGCTTGCCTTCGAACGAGTGGGCCATGGCGCGCAGCTTTATGGCCTCAGCCATGTCGTAGTCGGGCGGCGCAACGGGCAGCGAAATGTAACTGGCGACATGAACCAGTTCGCCTTGTGCGAGGAGGGTGAAGCGCGCAAGGGTGTTTGTGTTCTCGCCGCAGGCAAGCGCGCCAAGAGGCCCGATTGCAGTGTCGTAAACTCTCAGCCCTGCCCCGTCACCGGGCGCCCAAGTTAGCTTCTCGGCCCAGGTTGGCATCAATTTGCGGTGCTTGCCGAGCAGGGATCCGTCGGGTCCTATGGTCAGAAGCGTGTTGTAGAGAGTGCCAACAGACCTCAGGCTGCGCTCGTTGATGCCGATCACGACATGGATCCCGGCATCGCGTGCAGCGCTGCGCAGGATGTCGACCTCCGGTCCCGGCTCGGTGATGGCGGCGCGCGCCAGTTTGTCGAACCAGGCTCCGCCCGTCACCGGATCGGTGATCCAGCTCCAGTACGGATAGCCCGGGATGAACACTTCCGGGAAGGCGATGATATCCGCCCCGTTGGCCCTTGCCTCGCGGATCAGCTCGACCGCCTTCTCCACCGTCGCTGGCGTATCGAGAAAGACGGGTGCCGCCTGCACCGCCGCGGCAACGAATTTCGGAAGCTTCAGCATGGCAACCTCCTGCTTGTGATCGACCGTCTGGGCGGGCGGTGGTGGGCTCGGCGGTGACCATCGGATCGCCGGGAACCGAGGCCATCTGGATGACCGCCTTGAATTGCGCGTTCACGTGTCTAGTCCGGTGTCGCATCCACCACGGGGTGCCGCAGAGTGCCGATCCCTTCGACGCACGCTGTGACAACATCGCCGGGCCACATCCATTCTTGCGGGTCGCGCCCGGCGCCAACGCCTTCCGGGGTGCCGCTGGCGATGATATCGCCAGGCTCCAGCGTGATCCCGGACGAGATGTCGGCGATCAGATGGTCGATTTTGAACAGCATGTGACGCGTGTTGGACCGCTGCTTCTCGACCCCGTTCAGCGTCAGCCACAGGTCGAGGACCTGCGGATCGGGGATCTCGTCGGTCGTGACGATGCAAGGCCCGAACGGCGCGTAGGTGTCCTGTCCCTTGGAGAAGATCCATTGCCCGGCGCGCCGATTGTCGCGCGCCGAGATGTCGATCATCACTGAATAGCCGAAGACATGGTTCAGCGCATCTTGCTTGCGGACACGGCGGGCGGTGGTGCCGATAATGACGGCGAGTTCCACCTCCCAGTCGAGCTGCTGCGTGATCTTCTTGTTGTGCTCGATGCCGTCGCCGGGTCCGATCACCGTGGTTGGCGGCTTGGAGAAGACAACCGGCTGCTTCGGCAGGTCTTTCGACGTGTCGAGCGACTTGGCGCTCTCGGCGACATGCTCGACATAGTTGAGGCCGATGCCGAAGATGTTCTTGCGGGGCCGGGGAATGGGGGCGAGCAGCTTCACATTGTCCATCGCGGTGGCGCAGCCGGCGGGGAAGCGACCGGCGCACGTGTCGAGGCAGTCGCGCAGCGTCTCCAATCCGGCGCGTCCAGCGTCGATCAGGCCGAGCATGGTGTTGGGCAGCAGCTTTCCTTGAGCCGCGGCGAGCGCCCCGACGTCCACCACCAGGCCATCGACCAGCACGCCGAGCCTTGCCGCCCCCTCGACCGAGGCGCGATAGGTTACTAGTTTCATGATCGTTCCTTCAGAGAAGCGGCTGCAGGCCGCCATTGTCGCCGAATGCCTGCTCCCGGTAGAGCCCGAGTGCCCGCATCACCGGCAGGTCGGATAGGCAGAAGAGGCAGGCGACCTCACGATCCGAGCCGTTGACATGCTCGTGCCAGGCCCAGGACGGTACGCAAAAGATGTCGTGCTCCTGCCAGTCGAAGCGCTGGCCGTTGATGATCGAATGGCCGCTGCCTTTCGCCACATGGTAGAGGCCGCTGCCGGTGTGCCGGTGCGCCTTGGTGTGCTCGCCCGCTCGCAGCATCTGCATCGATGCGCCGAGCGTCTGCATGACCGGGCCGTTCGTCACCGGGTTTACATACTCCATCAGCACGCCCTCGAAGGGCGAGCCGTCGGTGCAACCGGCATATTTCAGCAGCGACTCGTAGGTCGGCGCCCACTCGTATTTGAACATCGGGCTGTAACCCTTGGTCCATGCCTCGCCTGTCGGCTTCAGGCCGGGATTTCCCCAGCTCTTGGTCATGTCGTCGACCGCGTAGCCGACTGCCTGGCTCTGATCCGGATGCACCTCGTAGAAATTGGCTTCCATCGCGTTGACGAAGGGGATGTCCAGCCCGTCCTGCCAGATGCAGGGCGAACCGCTGGCCTCCACGCCGTGCTCGTGCCAGGTGCCGTTGGGTGTCAGCACGAAGTCGTTCGCGCCGAGCGTCATCTTGTGTCCGTCCACCACCGTATAGGCGCCTGAGCCCTCGATGATGAAGCGGATCGCCGAGGCCGAATGGCGATGCGCCGATGCGACCTCGCCAGGGTTCATCACCTGAAGCCCGCCATAGATCCAGCCGACCGCTGCAGCCACGTCGGTGCGCCCCGGATTGTTCAGGTAGACCACACGCCGCCCGGCCTTTTCCGGTGTCACCAGTTCGACCGAGCGAAGGACATGCGCACGCAGGTCGCGATAGCGCCAGACCACGGGGACCGACTGTGACTTCGGTTCCCAAGGCTCTATCTTGTTGGCGACGGTCCACAGCGCGCCTGCCTTATGGCGCTCGAGCTCCTCGTAATAGGCAAGCAACTCCGGCGTGTCCTCGACGTTTGCCCGCCCGACGACATCTTCGCGATGGTTTTCGCGCTCCCGTGCCATGGGATCCTCCTGGTTGGGGCTGTTGGGCTAAGCATGACGCGACATATTTTCGATTGCAATACAAATTTTCGAAAATAATTGAAATTGCCGACAAGTCCATCTATGAGGTAAGGCTGTGCGGTGAGGAACACTGATGACGCTTGCCGAAAAAGCCTACGATGCGCTGCGCCACGACATCATTCGCGGCGAACTCCCCCCTGGCAGGCCGTTGCGCCTTGCCGATCTCGGCGAGCGTTATGGCATGGGCTTCTCGCCGCTGCGCGAGGCGCTGAACCGCCTGCAGGCGGAGCGGCTGGTGACGGCAGAGTCGCTGCGCGGTTTCCGCGTGGCGCCGCTGTCGCTCGATGAACTGCATGATGCCGTGTCGCTTCGCATCGTCATCGAAACAGAGGCACTCAAGGCTTCGATCAGCAAGGGCGACGACACCTGGGCATCAGACATCGTCTCCGCCCTCTATGCCCTGAACGTCCAGGCCGCGCGCACAGGCGCCGAGGCCGACATCTGGACGCTCGAAAAGCGGCATCACGCGTTCCATCGCGCCCTGCTGGCTGCCTGCAACTCGCCCTGGACGCTGGAATTCTTCGAACGGCTCTATGCTGCAACCGAGCGCTACCGCATTCCGGTTCTGCTCGCATCGGCATTGCCGGTGGGTCGTGATGTCCAGGCCGAGCACAGTGCGCTTGCGCAGGCTGCGCTCGACAGGGACGCCGAGAAGGCCTCGGCGCTGCTCAGCCAGCATTACCTTAGAACGGTGGAAGATCTGGCGGCGGTTATGAGCCCCGACGAAGTGAAGCTGCGCGCCTCGTGATATGGAATACGCCACGGCAGGCCATTTGTGACAGAGCCCTCAAGGCGGATCGGCTCGCAGGTGCAAAATCCTATTGCCAATGATCCTACTAGAAGGTAGGTAAGGGCGATGAGCAATCTTGTCATGACCTCCGATCAGATCCTCTCGTCCGCGCGGAACTTCATTGTTTCGGGCGGCTACAACGGCTTCAGCTATGCTGATATCGCTGACGTGGTGGGGATTCGCAAGGCGAGCATCCACCATCATTTCCCCAGCAAAGTCGACCTTGTTCGCACGCTTGTGGCGCGCCATCGCGAGCGTACCGAGGCCAGCATGGCGGATCTGGAAAGTAAACTCCCTGATCCGCTTGCACTGCTTCAAACCTATGCTGGCTACTGGGCAAAATGCATTGAAGACGCGAGCATCCCGTTTTGCGTCTGCGCGCTGCTTGCCAGCGAACTCCCGGCACTCCCGCCTGAGGTTGCCGTCGAGGTGCGGGCCTACTTTCGATTTCTGTCGTCCTGGTTGACCAAGGTCATGGAGCGGGGCGCTGAACAGGGCGTTCTCAAATTCGCCGGCTCTGCGGAGCAGGAGGCAGAGACTTTCATGGCGACTGTCCATGGCGCGATGTTGTCGGCGCGTGCCTATGGCAGCCCTGCCATCTTTGGCGCGATCCTGACGTCGACCTTGCAGCGCTTATCGGCGAAGGTTCACTGACAAGTTATTTGCGCGGCATGGCGGCGAGCCGCCGCAACCAAATTCGCATCTCACAGGGGCCGTTGAGACCTCCAGTGCATCGGTGCTGAAAGTAGCAACTTAGGGTCGGCCATTTGGTATGGCCAATACGGTTCACGATCTCCGCCACCGCTTGGTTGATCGGTCGTGCCGAGCTCCGGTCGCCCAGCCCCTGCCGTCCGGGACGGCGTCAGACCGCCAAGAAAGTGGTTGACGTCACAATATCTACCTACTAGTAGGTAGATATTAATATCAAGCGCGAAGGAGAAATCGAAATGCTTGCTAAGATGACTGAAGCCAACCTGGTCCAATCCTCAACCACCTGGCTCAAAAGCTACTATTTCACACGCTTTGCCGTTTCGACCGCCTGGGTTCTCCTGGCCTTCACGGTAGCCAAGATAATGCCTCCCCTGGCAGCCATCATGCTGGTCGCCTACCCGGCTTGGGATGCACTGGCCAACTTCATCGACGCCCAGCGCACCGGCGGCTTGAACCGCAACAAGACGCAACTGCTCAACTTCGTCATCAGCATCATCACCACGGTGGCAGTCGCCATTGCTCTCGGCAAAGATATGAACACGGTGCTCGCCGTCTTCGGAGTCTGGGCGGTCCTGTCGGGCCTTTTTCAGCTTGCAACCGCGGTCAGGCGCTGGAACTCCGGCGCGCAGTGGGCAATGGTACTGAGCGGCGCTCAGTCGGCACTGGCAGGCATTTTCTTTGTGAAAATGGCGGGCAGTGCGGCGACGATCGACATCACCAACATCGCGCCCTATGCGGCCTTCGGCGCCTTCTACTTCCTCGTTTCCGCTGTCTGGTTGACGGTAAGTGATGCGCGGCGCAAGTCGGCTCAAGCGGCTGGCTGAAGAGCGTCAAACGCTCCTATCCTCCAAGCCCCTCAATCGAAGCGCTGCCCTGCAAGGTCGGCGCTCGCATAATGCGGCGGCGTGTAATGCCTTGTTTTGATGGAAACCGCGATCACTCGCTCATATTCTGAAGCGCATCATGTTTGATTATTTCGACGCAGCGCAGGCTGATCAAGCGGATGATGCCCTTTTCCTTCAGCCTGGTGAATATTCTTGAGACCGTCTCGATGGTGAGGCCGAGATAGTCGCCAATGTCGACGCGCGACATCGGCAGCTCGACCTGCCGAAGCCCGCCTTGGCGCTCTGCCATATCGACCAGGAACGCCGCGACGCGCTCGATGGCGTTCTGGCGGCCGAGGACCAGCAGGTGCTCCTGCGCCCTGGTCAGCCCCTTAAGCGCCAACGGCAGCAACTGATGGGACATGTCAGCCCCGGCGGCAATGCGGAAGACGCGGACCCCGGTGGCGTTGATTGCTTCGGCGAAGAAATGATGCGTCGTGTCTGCTTCGAAGCCAAATGTCTCTCCCGCAAGGTGGAAGGCGCTTATCTGCCGGCGACCATCGGCGAGCAGGCGGTACACACGAACGGCCCCAAACTCGATTTGATAGAAAGCTCCGGCCTTCTCGCCCTGGGCATAGATTTCCGCACCGGCGGGAAAGAAGCTGAGCGGCTGCAGCGGTGCCGGGTCGAATGCCGCCGGCAGGCTCGGCTGGGCAAAATGCGACGGCAGCGAAATTTTTGAGGTCGTGTAGGCGTGCATGGCTGTTTCCCCGGTTGATCCGTGTCACAGCAATCGCTCGAATCCGCGCCGCGCGAAATTCGGTTATGTCCCTACGGGATACTACCTAGACTCCCCTTGTCGTGACGATTTCGACAGCGTTGTCAGCAGGGAATTTTCGGCAGGGTTGGCCATAGCCAGCGAACGCATTGTGGTCCAGGCGTTTGGCCTTCGGCACCTGATGCAAACGCGTTTGCGGTGGATCAAAGCTCGCACTGTTCGTCGCCACTATGAATGGCGCAAACGACAGCCGCTATACGCCCGGTTAACGGCCACCTCGCTGCAAACTGGTCCGGCAGTCATGAACCGAATGCCGCACGAATGCGTTGGTTGTCCATTCGCGGCGATTCGATGAGTAGCGGCGGATGTCGCGGTCCAGCGGTATTCGCAAATGGGACTATGGGAGCCAGACATGATTGAGCACACGACAACAGCAACTCCCGGCAGGCGGCTGTCCGAACGCCAGTTGCACGACATCAACGCATACTGGCGCGCCGCCAACTATCTGACGATCGGACAGATCTACCTGCTCGACAATCCGCTGCTCCGGGAGCCTTTGCGGTTGGAACACGTGAAGCCGCGTCTGCTTGGCCACTGGGGAACATCGCCGGGCCTGAGTTTCATCTATGCCCATCTCAACCGCGCCATCCGGCTGAGGGATGCAAACATGATCTACGTCTGCGGCCCGGGCCATGGCGGTCCGGCGATGGTCGCCAATGCCTATCTCGAAGGCACTTACAGCGAGCTTAGTCCCGACATATCCCTGGACGAACAAGGCATGCGCAAACTGTTCCGGCAGTTCTCCTTTCCCGGCGGAATTCCAAGCCATGCCGCGCCCGATGTGCCGGGCTCGATCCACGAGGGTGGCGAACTGGGCTACGCGCTTTCACATGCCTTTGGCGCAGCCTTCGACAATCCAGACCTTGTCGTTGCCTGCGTTGTCGGTGACGGTGAAGCGGAGACCGGGCCATTGGCTGCCGCGTGGCATTCAAACAAGTTTCTCAACCCGGCGCATGACGGGGCAGTGCTGCCGATCCTGCATCTGAACGGCTACAAGATCGCCAATCCCACTATCCTTGCCCGCATTCCCGAAGAGGAACTGCGCGCGCTGTTCACCGGCTATGGCTATGACCCGCTTTTCGTCGAGGGCGATGACCCGACGTTGATGCACGAGCGGATGGCAACAGTGCTCGACGATGCGCTGGACCGCATCGAAGTGATCCAGAAAGGTGCGCGCGGCGGATCTGCCGACGCGGGGTTGCGGCCGAAGTGGCCCATGATCGTGCTGCGAAGCCCGAAGGGCTGGACCGGTCCGAAGGAAGTCGACGGGCTGAAGACCGAAGGCTTCTGGCGTGCGCACCAGGTCCCGTTGTCTGGCCTCGCGGAAAATCCGGCGCATCTCACGATGCTCGAGGAGTGGCTGAAAAGCTACCGGCCGGATGAGTTGTTCGATGCCGCTGGTGCCCCTGTCGAGGCGATCCGTGCCACCACGCCGCAAGCCGCGCGGCGCATGAGCGCCAATCCGCATGCCAATGGCGGCTTGCTGCGCCGGACCCTCGATTTGCCCGGGCTGCGGGACCATGCAGTGGCCGTCGCCCGGCCCGGCGCGGTGAAGGCCGAGTCAACACGTGTAATGGGCAGTTTCCTTCGGGCTGTGATGGAACTGAACGAGGCCGCGAAGAACTTCCGCATCGTTGGCCCTGACGAGACGGCCTCGAACCGGCTTCAGGACGTGTTCGAAGCCACCGAGCGCGCCTGGATGGAAAAGATCCTGCCCGAAGACGTTCATCTCGGCCGCGACGGCAGGGTCATGGAAATTCTCTCCGAGCACACCTGCCAGGGCTGGCTCGAAGGCTATCTTCTGACCGGGCGGCACGGCCTGTTTTCCTGTTACGAGGCGTTTATCCACATCGTCGATTCMATGTTCAACCAGCATGCGAAATGGCTTGATGCCTGCCGTGACATCCCGTGGCGGCGGCCGGTCGCCTCGCTGAACTATTTGCTGTCGAGCCATGTCTGGCACCAGGAACACAATGGCTTCAGCCATCAGGATCCCGGCTTCATCGATGTCGCCCTCAACAAGAAGGCCGACATCGTGCGCGTCTATCTGCCGCCGGATGCCAACACCTTGCTTTGCGTGACCGATCACGTGCTGCAGACATGGAACCGCATCAACGTCATCGTCGCCGGCAAGCCGCCGTCGTGGCAATGGCTGCCGATGGACAAGGCCATCGTCCATTGCCGGGCAGGGATCGGCATATGGGACTGGGCATCGACCGAGAACGGCGACGAGCCAGACGTCGTGATGGCGTGTGCCGGCGACGTTCCCACCCTTGAAACGCTGGCGGCGGTGCAGATCCTGCGGCATCACGTTCCTGAGCTCAGGATCAGGGTCGTCAACGTCGTGGACCTGATGACCCTGCAGCCCAAGGAATATCATCCACACGGCCTGTCGGACTGCGATTTCGATGCATTGTTCACCACCGGCAAGCCTGTCATCTTCGCCTATCACGGCTACCCGTGGACCATCCACCGGCTGACCTATCGGCGCACCAATCACGACAACATCCATGTCCGCGGTTACAATGAGGAAGGCACGACCACCACGCCCTTCGACATGACGGTCCTGAACGGCCTCGATCGGTTTCACCTCGTGCAAAGCGTGCTTGACTGGGTTCCGCAGCTCAGGAGCGTGCAGGTTGGCCTGAAGCAGGCAATGGAGAGCAAGCTGCTCGAGCATCGAGCCTATATCCGGGCTCATGGCCAGGACATGCCGGAAATACTCGGCTGGAAGTGGGATCAGGATCCCGGTGCGGCGTCGACGGGTCGCCGTTGAGGACGAACGCATGACAGACGCTATCCTGGTCCTCAATGGCGGCTCCTCCAGCCTGAAGTTCGCCGTCTTCGAGGAACGCGACGCGCTTCCGCTGCTGCTGCGTGGCAACGTCTCGTCGCTGGCGGGGCACCCGCGGCTGCGTGTCGAGGCCACTGCGGGTGAGCCGACGACAGACAAAAGCCTGGACGACGGACCAATCGACATCGGCAAGGCATTCGCGGCCGTCGCCTCCGTGCTTGCCGATCACGACCTCCTGCGCCGCATCGGCAGGGTCGGGCACAGGATCGTCCATGGCGGCCGCAATTTCACCGCAGCGACGCTGCTCGACGGGCCCACGCTCGAGGCACTGCGCCTGCTCGAGCCGCTCGCGCCAATCCATCAAAGGATCAATCTCGAGCTTGTCGCCCTGGCCGCTGAGTTCCTGCCGCGAGCCCTGCAGGTCGGATGCTTCGACACGGCATTCCATTCGGCCCGGCCGGAGGTCGCCAAGATCTACGGCCTGCCGCGCGCGATGACCGAGACGGGCATCGTTTCCTATGGCTTTCACGGCCTGTCCTACAGCCATATCGCATCCGAGCTGCGCGACCGCTACGGCGCGCGGGCTGGAGGCCGAGCGATCGTTGCCCATCTGGGCAGTGGTGCCAGCCTTTGCGCCATGGACTCCGGACGAAGTATCGCCACGACGATGGGGTTTTCGACGCTGGACGGCCTGGTGATGAGCACGCGTTGCGGCGCCCTGGACCCAGGGATAATCCTCCATTTGCTGGAGGACGGTAAGCTGTCGCACGACGAACTGGTCACGCTTCTCTATGAGCAATCCGGCCTGCTCGGAGTGTCGGGGATATCCGGAGACATGCGCACGCTGATCGGTTCCGAGGATCCTGCCGCCGCCGAGGCGATCGATCTCTTCGTTTATCGAATCGGGCGCGAGATCGGGTCGCTGGCGGCTGCCCTCGGAGGTCTGGATACGCTGGTGTTCACGGCCGGCATCGGCGAGAACGCGCCGTTGGTCCGGGAGAAGATCGGTGCCGCGGCCGGTTGGCTCGGCGTCGGCATCGACCATGAGTTGAACCGGAAAGGCGAGGGCGTGATCAGCCTTGCCGATTCCAGCGTCAACGTGCTTGTCATTCCCACGGATGAAGAGAGGGCAGTCGCCAGTGATGTACAGGCTGCATCCCAGGCGGCATCGCCGCGCGTGACCTGACGGGTAGGCCTCCCGTGTCGGACAAATGACTCGGCCCGCTCGCCCAGCTTGCGCATTTTGTTCGAGCCGCTCGCCTCGTGCTTCCAGGCGTCATATCTCTAAGGCCGTTCGACCCTTGCCACCTGATAGGTGTGCATGGTGCCGTTGCGTTCGATGGACACGTATTCGCCGGTGACGAAACGTTCGTCGCCGAGGTGGAAGCCGATCTCGTCATCGCGGTCGCCTTCTGCATAGTCGAAGTACCACTGTCCACCGGGCTTGCGCCGCAGAAGACCGACCAAGTCTTCTTCGTCAGCACGAAAACGGCGAACGCGGCAGGAACCCCGGTGCGACTTCCACTCGTCGGCGTCGATCCGACCGTCGCTCTTCAACGGGGCGAGCACATCATAGCCCTCTTCGCGATCGCCGCCCGGATGGCCCTTCTCGCGGGCAAGCAGTAGCCGGACATGCCGGAACTTCGGGGTAAGATCTTTCAGATCGGTCATGGCGAACTCCCTTGACGGAGTTCATAGCGCGACGACCGGATTTGGCCTTGATCCCGATCAAAGGGGCCGTCGTTTCTGCGCAGTCAGAAGGTCGCTAGCAGCACCATGGCGCAGTAACCGGCGGCTGCAGCGATCAGGGTCGCCACGGCCAACGGCAACCAGAACCTGACCGGGCCGGCAACGACCGCCAGCGAGACGCGACCGGTCGCGTTTGCCGCCAGCGCCGCCAGCACTGCCTGCCCCACGGTCTCGACAGGGACCGAATGCCTGACCAGGCGCAACGCGCTGAGCACCGAGACATCGACATCGAACGTTCCGGCAAGCGCCGAGCTCGCCAGCAAGCCGCGCCCGCCGAATTGACCCGCCAGTGCGGCGCTGGCGGTCGAGACCACCGCAAAGAGCAGGGCAAAGAGCAGCAATGGACCAAGTTCGAATGGATTGCGCGTCAGCCCACCACCTTTTTGATCCCCGCCGACGCGCGCCAACAGAAATGCGCCGCAGGCCGCGAAGGCGAATGCCGCGGCAATCGCCGGAATGCCGGCTGGGACGAATACGCTTGGCTGGATAATCAAAACCACCACGCAAACGCGCAGCGATGAGATCATCGCTGCCAGCGAAGCTGCCCCTGCCAGCGGTAGCGGATTGCTCGACGACGTCGCGTTGCGGGCAAGCGCCACGGTCACGGCTGTGGAGGAGACGATTGCACCGACGAGCGAGCTGACGAGCAGACCCCGCGTGGTTCCAAGAACGCGAACGGCGACATAGCCAGCGAACGATATCGACGCCATCAGCACCGTAAGGAACCAGACCTCCCAAGGATTGAAACCGCCCCATGGGTCCATGGTCCGGTTCGGCAGCAAGGGCAGGACAATCGCGGTCATTACCGCCAGGATCAACGCCGAACGAAGCTCGATCCAGGTCAGTCGTCGCAACAGGCCGTGCAGGACCTCGCGACTGGCAAGTACCGCCGCGAGCGCGGCCCCTCCAGCGCAAGCAACCCGATAGTCGCCGGCTACACAAAGGGCGCCAAGCGCGAACACGCCCAGGCCGGCCATGACCGAGGTGACGCTGAAATCCTGGTCATGAGCAGCTTCTCGCGCCTTGTACCATGCGAAGATCGCGGCAAAGGCGATAAACCCCGCGACCAGCACCGAAACCGCGTCAAGGGCTTCGGCCAGGGCGGCCAGAATGCCACCGAGCAGGCCGGATATGCCGAAGGTTCGAATACCGGCCGTACGGCTGCGATCGGGTGCGTCCCGCTCCCGCCAGCCACGCTCCAGTCCGACGAGCAGGCCGATTGCCAAGGCGAGTCCGAGCCGGGCGATGAGCGGATCCATGGGAGGCAGTTTACTCGCCCGCTTCCCTGCCCGACACCTGCTGAATCAGAATTCGGAAGAACACAGGCGACGCGCTGTCTGAAACGGGAGGTATTGCCGGCTTGAGGGCACCGGGCTCCCACCAGTCCGCGTGCTTGCTGAGCACGGACCATGCATGGTCGCGCTCGACCTTGTGGCCGATCTGATCCGGCAGTTCCTCATAGCGGCCGTCGACCACCACGCTTCTCCATCCTCGCCCTTTGCCGCGTTCATCGACCTCAACGCACACCAGCGGGTTGCCTCGCATCCACTCGATCTTCTTGCCTGGCATCGAAAACGCGTAAAGGTGATTGTCTGAATGGGCATAGTGTATCGGCACGACGTAAGGCTGGCCGTCCTTCGCGCATGCCAAACGACCGATCCGGTTGGCGGTCAGCAATTTCGTGCATTCCAAGGCAGAAAGGCTACGGATCAGCATCGGTGCGATCTCCTACTTTTTCGAGGTGGCCCCGTCACGCTGCCGCTCAGTCTCGATTGTGGGGCGGCCGGCGGGCTTCTTGAGATTCTTGCGTTGGCGGGTCGCTTGCCGCAGGGCAGCTTCGTCCATTGCAGCGACAACAGAGCTGTCGGAAAGCTGAGGGAACGACAAGTAGTGGTAGCCCAGTGCACCGAACCGCGCTGGTTGACTAAGGCAAATCACCCGGTCGGCTTCGCCAGCCAATTCCGATATCGTATCGCGCGGTGAAACAGGAACTGCTACGACGACCTCCTTGGGGGCTCGTTTTCTCAGGGCACGAATGGCAACCTTGATCGTCGTTCCTGTTGCCGCGCCGTCATCGACGATGATCGCCGTCTTCCCCGCGATCGATAAGGGTGGATGCTTTGCCCGATAGGCGAGCCGGCGACGTTCAAGCTCGGGTCGTTCCTGCGCGATCAAGATGCGAAGTGCGTCATCATCGAGCGAGTAGGCTTCGACAATCTCCCGGTTCAGCACGATGTCCGGAGGATCGCCGTCCACGATTGCGGCAATGGCCAGTTCAGGATTTCCCGGCGCGCCTACCTTGCGCACGATAATCAGATCAAGCGGTGCCTTCAGAGCTTTGGCCACTTCGGCGGCAACCGGAACGCCGCCACGCGGCAGCGCGAGCACGACGGGCTGGCGCAATTGAAGCTTGCCCAGTTCGATGCCGAGCTTCTCTCCAGCCTCTTTGCGGTCGCGGAACATCGTCAGTCCGCCGGCCAGAGTTGATGAAGTGACTTCCTCATCGAATTTCTCACCTGGGTGATCTCTCCATGCGATATATGGCGATCGAGGAGCTTGAAAACTGCACCGATCGCAGTGTCGAAATCGACTTCGTCATCGTAGCCGAAACCGCTTCTGACATCGATGATGAAGTCTCGCTTCGTTCGCTTGCAAGCAGGTGCTTTCGTTGGTTGCCAACCCTCGAAATAGATGCCGCGAACCAAGACAGGGAGCTGCGCCGCAAGGTCGGCAGTTTCCGCAGGCGACAACCAGTCTCGCAGCGTATGCAGAACAGATTTCAGCAGCCGGTACGCGCTCGGCTCGCTCCAGCAGAGGTCCCTGGCGAGTTCGTTGACCCACTGCTGAGCCTGCTGCGCGGCGTGGGAAAAGCCAGAAAATGATGTGTGAGACATTTGGGTCATGTCAATTGCTCGCTCAAGTCTGGCTTGATCTTCCAATCCCGGGAGTGCGTGAGCATCGCGCCGGATCAATTTCCTGCATCCGACCCACTGCCGACGATGCCCGATCGGTTGGCCGGCATGCGCCGTCAGTCGGCCCGGATCGTATCGTCAAGTGTTGCCAGAACCGATCCGGGTTCGATCACGGCATTCACGGGGGCGATGATCGTCGCGCGACCGCTTGCCGGCGACACGATCTCATGCAGCGCGTCTTCAATTCGAACCTCAGCTATTCTGTCGCCAGCCTTGATCGTGGTGCCGCTGGCAACGAACCATCGCACCACAATGCCCTCGGGAAGCATGCTGGACGCCCACAGCGCTTCATCGACCTTGATTTCGTGCATCGCGTTTCTCCTTATGAGCAGGGAAAGTAGCCCAACCGCCAAGATGGACATTGATCGCGATCAAAAGGTGCGGTTCGGCAGACGCAGGGCAGCCAGCTCGAGGCTGCATTCGGGTGTCGAAAACTGATTCAAATCAAGGCGAGGCATGCCATCTCGCGCATCCTAGGGTGATGTGGAAGCCGATCCTAAGCGCTCCGTTCGACAGCGATCTCGAACTGGCCGTCCTCGACGAGGATGGCGAGCATGCGCTTGTATTTCCCTGCATGAAGACGCGGAAAGGATGGAGGAACGCCGCGACCGGCGCCTATCTCGACATCCACCCGACCCATTGGCGCGACTGGGTGCCGGACAAGACACCGGCAGATATCGGCAACTCTATCTCTCGGTCGCCCTAGTGCTTGGGATCCACGATGAGTGCCATGCGAACCAGATGCGACAGGCTGCTCGCGGCCATCTTGCTCATGACATTGGCGCGATGGATTTCGACAGTGCGCGGGCTGATCCCCAGATCATAGGCGATTGTCTTGTTCGGCAGACCCGACACAAGTCCATCCAGCACCTGCCGCTCCCGATCCGATAGCGCAGACAGACGCCCGCGGATTTCCGCGGATTGCGGGTGCGTTGCATCTATCCGATTGCGATTGGCCAACGCGGAGCGGATCGCGTCGATCAGCATCTCGTCGTCGAACGGCTTTTCGATGAAATCAGCAGCGCCTTCCTTCATCGCCTGGACGGCGAGCGCGACATCGGCATGGCCCGTCATGACGATAACCGGAAGCCTATGTCCGCGAGTCCGAAGCTGTCGCAGGAACTCGATGCCGTCGATACCCGGCATGCGCACATCGGTCACGATACAGCCATCAATATTGTCTGCCGTCGCGGCCAGAAAGGCTGTCGCGGATTCATGCAGGCGCACGGCAAAGTCGGCTGTGGCGAGAAGAAACCCAAGCGACTTGCGGACGTCGACGTCGTCGTCCACGACATGCACAAGATCATTGCCGGCCATTGGCGACCTCTTCCTTCTCAACGATGCGCAATGTGAACCGGAATGCTGTTCCTCCGGTGGGCATTGGCTCGGCCCAGATGTGGCCGCCATGCGACTCGACGATGGTACGGCAAATGGAGAGTCCGACCCCCATCCCTTGCTTCTTGGTTGTGACGAAGGGCTGGAAAAGTTGGGCCGAGACTTCTGGCGCAAGGCCGGTGCCTGTATCCGTCACGCTTACCTCGGCCATCCCATCCTCCCGTGCGACGGTCCTCACGTGTAACTCGCGGCGCGGTACACCTTGCATGGCTTCCACCGCGTTGCGCATGAGGTTGAGCAAAACCTGCTGAATCTGGATGCGGTCGGTCAACACCAGCTCGGCGGCGGGATCAAGCTCGTAGCTGACGCGGACATCGATCTCCCTTGCGCCGACCAGGGCGAGCGACGAAGCTTCCTCGATCAGCGCCGGCAGTCGTTCGACCCGACGCTCGCTTTCGCCCCGCGCAACAAAGTCCCTCAGGTGACGAATGACGTTTCCTGCCCGCAGGGCCTGCTCAGCCGCCTTTTCCACGGCATCGCGCAGCATAGGGGCGTTCTCTTCCGTACTCTTCTCGAGCAACCGGCGGCTGCCCTTGAGGTAGTTCGTGATGGCCGTCAGTGGCTGATTGATCTCATGTGCAAGCGTCGAGGCCATTTCGCCGAGCGCGGTAAATCGCGCCATGTGGAGCAATTCCTGCTGCTGCTCCTGTATTCTCGCTTCCGCCCGATGGCGCTCGGTCAGGTCGCGGCAAAAGCCGGTGAAGAAGCGTCCCGTTCCCGGGTGCATCTCGCCGACGGAAAGCTCCATGGGGAAGGTCGAACCGTCCTTGCGCATCCCGGTGACGGTGCGACCAAGCCCGATGATCCGGCGCTCCCCCGTCGTCAGATAGCGGTGCAGGTAGGCATCATGTTCGCCACGATACGGCGCCGGCATCAGCAGGCTGACATTCTGGCCTATGACTTCGCTGGACTTGTAACCGAACAGCGTTTCCGCGGCCGTGCTGAAGGATTGGATGTGGCCTTGTTCGTCGATGACGACCATTGCGTCTGGCACCGTTGCCAGGATCGAGCGCAGATGATCCTCACGCAACCGAAGTGCGGCATTCGCAAAGGACAGTTCGCTGACATCGGTGCCTTCGACGAAGATGGCCGTGATGCGACCATCGTCGGCCTTGATCGGCTGGTAGACGAAATCCAGGATGCGCTCTTCTGCCGGTTCGTCGTTGTTGTTGCGAAGGGCAATCTTCATGCCCTGGCCTCTGTACGGTTCGCCGGTCTTGTACACTTGGTCTAGCTGTTCGAAGAAGCCTTGACCTTCCAACTCTGGAAGGGCCTCGCGCACCGACTTTCCGATCACCCGCCTGTGGCCGATCAGCCGTTGGTAGGCAGCATTGGTCAGTTCGAAGACATGGTCCGGCTCGCGCATCAGAGCCATGAAGCCCGGAGCCTGCTCGAACATTTGCGACAAGACTGATTTCAGCATCGCGCCGCCGGCCGACAAAATAGGCGCTTCGTATTGGCTCACCTGAGATCCCTGGGCTCGATACGCCTGCAAGAGAGGCTAACTATCACTTCTCTCCGTACAGGCAAAACGGATCGAGGCCGACTTTTTTCGCACGGATGCAATTGGCGGGTTCTTTGACACGCATCAAGGCGTCGAGCGCCGATGGATGCCATTTCACCATCGTATTTCACCGGTCCAGCGAAAGGCCTCCATCATGTCCTACAAGTCAATCATCGTGAATCTTGCCGTGGATGCACCTCCGGCGGCCATGGTGAAATTGGGGATCGAGCTTGCGGAACGGTTTGGAGCCCGTCTTATCGGTCTGGCGGCAGCAGATGTCCCGCCACTGGTCGCGACAGGCGACGGCATGGTCTACGAAGGCGAGATCATGCAGATCCAGCGCACGGAGATCGAAAAACGGCTTGCCGAACTGCGTGCCGAATTCGAGGAACTGGTTCCCGCTTCGATCTTTAGCGAATGGGGCCAAGCCGTTTGCAGCCCAACCCGCTTCCTCAGCGCTTCGGCCAGAGCCGCCGATCTTGTCGTTACCGGCAGCGGGAAAGGCGAAAATGTGTTTCGCGCCGTGGATGTCGGCAGCCTCGCACTTGGAATTGGACGGCCGGTCCTGGTCGCCGCGAGCAATGTCGAGCATGTCATGGCGAAAACCGTGCTTGTTGCCTGGAAGGACACCCGGGAAGCGCGACGGGCGATGGTGGATGCATTGCCCTTCCTGGCCAAGGCCAACGAAGTTGTCGTCGCCACCATCGATACCGACCGCGACGAAAGCATTCGCGACAGTCTCGCCGACGTGGCGGTTTTTCTTGAGCATCACGGCATCACGGCACGGACCGAACTGATCGCCGGCGAGGCCGACGGCGACCGGCTGCTGGCATTCGCGCGCTCGATCCATGCGGACCTGATCGTCTCCGGCGCCTATGGTCATAGCCGTTTGCGGGAATGGGCATTCGGCGGCGTCACCCGCTCGCTGATCGAGGACAACTGCATCAATCGCTTGATGTCCTATTGAACGCGTGTCGCGTCAGCTTCTTCAAGTCGCCACACGCAGTCACAAGCTGGAACGATGGCCGAGCGTGCGTCGCGCTGTTGACCGAGATCAATGTAGTGGTCGCCAACATGGCGATGATGGCTGGGAAAGATGGCTGAGAAATAGGAGTGACCGACGTGACCTTTCTCGACTACCTGATTTCAGTGGACGCAAGGACAGCCCTGATGGGCCGTATGATGCGGAAGCTCGGCGTCGACAGACAATTGAAGATCATCGCGGACCACGCAGCCGTTACAAATCGGGCGGTGGACCGCTGCCGCTCCTGCGGACACCAGGATGAATGCTCGAACTGGCTCGACGAACACCGGCAAGCGGATGATCCGCCGGATTACTGCCGTAACCGCGACCTGATCGCACGGCTGCAGCATGCGGCCGGCCGCCGATAGTGCTTTCAGCGCCAGACACGGGCTGGTGCGTATTTAGTGTCCTATAGCTTGCTTGCAGCAAAGAGGTCTGCGAATGCCGTTCGACGTTTGGGGCTGACGAGAGTCAACGCATCAAACCGAGTTCTTCTGTGATACATTTGCATCCACGGGACCAGGCAGTTTTGGACACTCTATTTTTCCTGGAAGCATTTCTGCTCTTTATCGCGCCCGGGCCAACCAACGCTCTTCTGATGGCGGGGGCGGTCAAGCGAGAGAAGGCAATTGCACTCCTGGTCGCACAGGCCTGCGGCTACGGGATCGCAGCGGCCTGCTGGCTTTTGCTGCGACCCTTGCTGCCGTCCGGCGCCATCCAGGTGCTCAAGCTGGCCGCAGCTGTATGGCTCGTAATTCTTGGCCTGCGTCTGATAGGCACCGACCGGGTCAACGCGTCCGACGGCGGCGATAGCCTTTCGGTTCTGGCAACCACTGCACTCAACCCGAAAGCCTTTATCTATTGTCTGGCAATCGTGCCGGTAGACGCGGGGCCGTACGAACTGGGCCTCTTCTGGATCGTGCTCCTAGTGACCACGGCTGCCACCGGGTCGATGTGGATATTGCTCGGCAGTCGGCTGAACGGAGGCAAAAAAGCGGCAGACAGAGTCGCGGGCGCTGCGCTTGTTCTATTCGCCCTGTTGCTGCTTCGACCGTTGATAGCGGTAGCCTTGATCTAGGTTCAACGCGGACATTTTGCCAATTCGGATGTCGGGTCGCGCAATGCGGAGTCCGCGAATTCTTTGGTGCTAACTAAGAGACGAGCACCACCGACAGGGGCCCCGGGCAGAAAAGCCTATCCTTCACTGCCTTTACGCCGGCGACGTTTTCGGCGGCGACAATGGCCGCCTGGCGCTCGCGTTCGTCGAAGATGGCGCCGCTCAGCTCCACCACCCCTTTGTCCACGGTCACGTCGATCATATCCTTGCCGGCCCATTTCTGCCTCGCAAGCTCGGCGATGATGTCCTGGCGGATCCGTTCGTCGTCCCTGGCTGCCGAAGGGGCCGACAGGACGGTGAGCAGCGCACGCAGGATGTCGGAACGGGTGATGATGCCAACGACTTTCCCGTCGTCGACAACCGGAATGCGTTTCACGCGATGGCACGTCATGAGCTCGACGATCTCGGGCAGCGATACGCCCGGCGATGCCGTTACGACATCCGTCGTCATCACCTCCTCGATACGGCGTCCGTTGGCTTGAACATATTCGTCAGCGGCTCTTCCGGGGCTCACAAGAAACTCCAGCCAGCGTGAGCGTTTGCGGTTGGTGCCCAGTTCTCCCCGGCGGAGGAAATCGCCCTCGCTGACAATGCCCACCAGCGTGCCATCGCTGCGAATGACGGGAAGGCCACTGAACTTCTTGGAGAGCATCAACCCTGCCGCATCGGAGATCGATGCTGTTGGTTCTATTCCGATGACCGGAGCGGTCATTATGGCTGCGGCTTGCATGTCTGCCTCCTCCAACATCTATCGGATCATTATCGGGGCCTTGTGTGAGGCATGCCTTGATCTGCGTCATCTCCGGCGTCGACGGACGTCAATTTGACTTGTCGTCCCTGTCGATGAGTATCCGTTCCGCCGCCCCGTCGAGGTCCTCGTATTGACCGCTCCTCAAGGCCCACAGGAAGCCGGCCAGCCCGAGCGCGCCGAGGAACAGCGCCACAGGTATGAGGTAGACGAGCGTCGTCATGAGGATCGTGCCAGTGCACCAAAGCCGGCGCGCCTGTCGGCCGCGGTGCTTTTTGCTGGAGTGTGCGCCCCAAAGCCCTGCAGCCGTAGCGCGTTTCCAATAACCAGCAGCGAGGAGGCGGACATGGCGATCGCCGCAATCAATGGCGTGACCTGTCCCAGGATTGCGATCGGCACGGCGACGGCATTGTAGACGATCGCGATCGCGATGTTCTGGCGTATCAGCCGCCCGGCTTTCCGCGAGATGTTCAGTGCGAGAGGCACGGCCAGAAGGCTTTCGCGCAGGAATACGAAGTCCGCCGCGTTGCGGCCAATGTCGGCTGCGGTCGCCGGTGCGATCGAGACATGCGCCGCGCTCAGCGCAGGCGTGTCGTTGAGGCCGTCGCCAACCATCAGGACCTTGTGTCCGTCTTTCGCAAGTGTTTCGATGCATTCGACCTTGCCGGACGGCAGCAGGCACGCAACGAAGTCACCGACACCCAGTGTTTTCGAGACTTCGGCGCAGGCGCCTGCGGTATCGCCAGACAGCATTTGCACCGACACCCCGGCATCGTTCAATCGCTCGACTGCCGCCCTGGCGTCGGCACGCAGCGCATCCTCGAAATCGAAGGTGGCGACGATGATGCCGTCTTTCGTCAGGACCGTTCCGCCATTGCCATGCTTGCCTTCGCCGCCAGTCCGGGCCTTCCATCCGGCCCATCCGCGTCGGCCCAACCGCCAGATAGCTCCCGCGTCGGCAGCTTCGATCCCAAACCCGGGATGCTCGGTGACGGCATAGAACTTTTGTTGCCTGCCAGGAGAGGCAAATCCGGCGATGGCCTTCGAAAACGGATGACGCGAATGCGCGGCCATGTCTGCGGCGATTGCCAGCATGGCTGGGTCGATCGACGACGCATTGACGAGCCGAGGCTGTCCAAGCGTGAGCGTTCCGGTCTTGTCGAACACCGCTGTATCGATCGTCGCCAGGCGCTCCATGGCCGAACCGTCCTTGACCATGATGCCGTTCTCGAACAGGCGCCGCGCGGCGACCACCTGAACGATCGGCACGGCGAGGCCGAGCGCGCACGGGCATGTGATGATGAGAACAGCAATGGCGATGGTGATCGCCCTATGCCAGTCGCCGGTTGCCGCCATCCAGCCAAGGAACGTCACGAAGGCGGTCAGGTGAACCACAGGGGCATAGAGCGCCGAAACGCGATCGGCGATCCGGCGATAATGCGCCCGGCCGCCCTCGGCGGCCTCCATCAGCCGAACCATTTCCGCCAGGAACGAATCCTTCGCGGCCGCTGTCGCCTCGATCGTCAGCGAGCCGGTGAGATTGAGCGTACCGGCCTGAACCCGTTCCCCCGACGCCACGGTTTTCGGCGTGCTCTCGCCGGAAACCAGCGAGCAGTCGAGATCCGACGCCCCCTGAACGATCTTGCCGTCGACGGGTATCCTTTCGCCGGCTGCGATCAGCAGCAACATGCCTGGTTCGATCTCGCCAACCGGCAGGTAATCGCGTGCTCCATCGGTGCGCAGGACCATGGCGCCACGCGCCGCCAGCTGCGAGAGGCCTTTCACGGCGGTCCGAGCACGTTCCCGCATGACATGATCCAGCGTGCGGCCGATCAACAGGAAGAACAGCAGCGATACCGACGCATCGAAATAGGCGTGATCGCCATGGTTGATCGTCTCATAGAGGCTCATGGCGTAGGCGAGCGACACCCCGACCGCGATGGGTACGTCCATGTTCATGCGGCCGTGGCGCAACGCATTCCAGGCCGAGCGGAAGAAGATGCCGCCGGCGAAGGCGAGGGCAGGGATGGCGATAAGCGCCGAGACCCAGTGGAACAGGTCGCGGGTCGCGCCTTCGGCACCAGACCAGACAGAGACCGAAAGCAGCATGATGTTGCCCGCCGCAAACCCGGCAACCGCGACGGCGCGGATCAACTCCGAAAGCGTCCTGTCCTTCGCGTCGGCCTCGGGAGCGAAGAGATGCGCCTGGTAGCCGAGCCGCCCAATCGCGGCGACGAACGGTGGCACCTCGTCCCCACGCCACCGGACCGAGACCCGTTTCGTCGACAGGTTGACACGAGCGCCCTCGACGCGCTCGAGTTTTCCCAACGCCGTCTCGATCGTCTGGATGCAGGCTGCGCAATGAACCGTCGGCACGGAAAGATCGGTCTGGCGAAGGTCATCGCCAAGCGATCGGCTCGCCAGCCTGATCTCCTCGCTAGATGGCAGGACCGATGTGGTGCTCGAGACACCCAGCGCCATTTCAGCGCCCGGCGCACAACAGCTCATTGCAGCGCTCCATGGGAAATCATGATCCTGCGGACGTCGCGATAGGGTTTCGCCAGACCGGCATCGGCGTCGATCTCGACGATCCAGACGCCGTCCTTCGGCATGTGCTGCGCGGCAAACTCCTGGCCGGAGGCGAGCGCGAGCGTGACGGCCTTGTCCTCTTTCTCGTAGGCGGGATGGCGAAACAGCACCTTGACGCCATGCAAGGGAACAGGCTTGCCGGCGGCGTCGGTGAGCCCGTATCGAACTTCGCCCCATGCGATGGTCAGCTTGCCGGTCCAGCCGAGCG
This sequence comes from Mesorhizobium sp. P2_D1, assembly GCF_056404455.1. Taxonomy (NCBI): domain Bacteria; kingdom Pseudomonadati; phylum Pseudomonadota; class Alphaproteobacteria; order Hyphomicrobiales; family Phyllobacteriaceae; genus Mesorhizobium; species Mesorhizobium sp. P2_D1. The sequence goes on along the minus strand of NZ_JBFUDZ010000008.1, from coordinate 45,939 downwards.
CTGCCTGCGCGCGACCCTCCTCGGCCTGCTTGTTGAATTGCTGGCTCGCCACATAGGTGTTTTCGACGACAAGGCCGGTCCAGCTCGTGTTGGCGAGCGTCGCCATGGTCAGATTGACCGCGATCACCACCCCGAAAAAGGCGAGGATGATGGCCAACATGTGCCTGCCGGTGAATTCGCGGGATTTCTGCTTATTCGCGCTCATCTGGCGGTCTCCGGCGCATTGAAAGTGGCGGTGTATTCGTCCGCCTCGAAACTCGCCTTATCCTCGACACGGAACTTGAAGGTCTGCGCTATGCCGCGGATCTGATCCGCCGGCTGGCGCACGAAGACCTTCAGCATCTTCAGGCGGTCGGGCTCGACCGGAATGGTGAAGGAACGGCCTGCCGGGATGTCGTCGCCGACCACGCTCATTTCAGCCCCTTGCAAGCCTTGCATGGTGACGACGATCGTCCTTGGCTCGGGGATCATGTTGAGCAGCTTGACCGTGTAGCCGTTGCGGATCGAACCGTCGGACAGCGTGACGAATTGCGGATTGCGGTCATGCAGCACGTTGACTTCGAGCCTGTCGCGCGTCAGCAGCGAATAGAGCAGGCCCAGGCCGATCAGCGACCACAAACCCATGTAGACATAGGTGCGTGGGCGAAAGATCTTGCGAATATGGAAATGGGCCACCTTGTCGGAGAACAGGCCATCAGCGGTCCYGACCAGCGACGGATTGACTGAACCGGAGCCGCCCGCGGTCGCCAGCATCATGTTGGCGTTGTAGTCGGAGAGCGTTGCGTAAGAGATCAGCCCGCGCTCCTTGCCGAGCTTGTCCATGACGCCGTCGCAGGCGTCGATGCAAAGCGCGCAGGTGATGCATTCGAGCTGCTGGCCGTCGCGAATGTCGATCCCCATCGGGCAGACCGCGACGCACGCATTGCAGTCGACGCAGTCGCCAACGGGCTGCCCTGCTGCTTGCACCTTCTTGGCGTGACGCGAGCGCGGTTCGCCGCGCCAGTCATTGTAGGTGACGGTGAGCGAACTTTCGTCCAGCATGGCTGCCTGGATGCGCGGCCATGGGCACATATAGGTGCAGACCTGCTCGCGCATCAGCCCGCCGAACGTATAGGTCGTCGCCGTCAGCACGGCGACGGTGATGTAGGCGACGGGTGCCGCAGTGCCGGTGAAAAGCTCGCCGACCAGCGTCGGCGCATCGGCGAAATAGAAGATCCAGGCGCCGCCGGTCGCCGCACCGATGACCAGCCAGATGGCGTGCTTCGATACCCGCAGCACGAGCTTGCGGGCGGTCCACGGTCCGGCATCGAGCTTCATGCGCGCGTTGCGGTCGCCCTCGATGGCCCGCTCGACGACCAGAAACAGATCGACCCATACGGTCTGCGGGCATGTATATCCGCACCAGGCACGGCCAACCGTGGATGTGACCAGGAAAAGACCGACGCCGGCCATGACCAAAAGGCCGGCCACATAGTAGAATTCCTGCGGCCAGATCTCGATGAAGAAGAAGTAGAAGCGGCGGTTGGCAAGATCGAGCAGCACGGCCTGGTCCGGAGCAAACGGACCACGACCCCATCGCAACCACGGTGTCAAATAGTAGATGCCGAGCGTGATCGCCATCACCAGCCATTTGAACTGGCGAAAGCTGCCCGAGGCTCGCTTGGGGAAGATCTTCTTGCGCGCGGCATACATCGGCTGGCGCACTTTGGCGGAGTTGACCGCCTCGGCTTCGAGCCGTTCTACCTGCGTATTGTCCAGCACATGCACCTCCACTCGCGCGGGCGGCAATCTGCCCATGCCTGGGCCGCCAGCGTCGGGAAGTCTTGCCGCAGGGCAGCGCCACGCGCGTTGATGCAAGTCAAACCGGGTTGCCGAAACAAACCGAGGCCCGGACATGCCGGGCCTCGTCGCTCGGGCGGTGAAGGGATGAGAATAGGCCCCCGCTTCCTATTCTCCGCCGCCAAGCGAATGAACGTAGACCGCCAGTTCCTTGACCTTGGTTTCGCCCAGGCGTGCGCCCCAGGCTGGCATTACCCCCTGCTTCGGCGCGCGAACCTGAGCGGCGATGGCTGTTTCGCCGGAGCCATAGAGCCATATTGCGTCGGTCAGATCTGGAGCCCCGAGTTCCTTGTTGCCTTTTGCGTTGTCGCCGTGACAGGAGACGCAGTTTTCGGCAAAGACCTTGGCGCCGGGCGCGATCAGGCTTGCGTCCTGGACCTTGCCGGAAAGGCTGGCCACGTAGGCGCTCACCTGAGCGATCTGGTCAGCGGTTATGATGTCGCGAAAGGCAGGCATTTCCGACAGGCGCGTATCCGGATCGGACGCGAAGCGGATGCCGTGCGTGATCGTCTGCTGGATCTGCTCGGCCTTGCCGCCCCAGAGCCAATCGTCGTCGTTGAGATTGGGAAAGCCCCTGGAGCCCTGGGCGCCGGAGCCATGGCATTGCACGCAATTGACCTTGAAAGCGGCGCCACCGGCAGCGACCGCGAACTCGCGCAAGGTGTCGTCCGCGGCAATCTCAGAAACGCTCTTGGACTCCACCGCGGCGACATACTTGCCCTTGGCGGCTTCAGCGGCGGTCAGTTCGTTCTTGACCTCGTTGCGGCTGGAATAGCCGAGCACGCCCTTGGTTGCCGAGTGCAGCAGAGGCCATGCCGGATAGGCGATGGTGTAGCCGATCGCCCAGACGATGGTGACGTAAAACGTGACGACCCACCAGCGCGGAAGCGGGTTGTTCAGCTCCCGGATGCCATCCCATTCGTGGCCGGTGGTCGAGACGCCAGAGATTTCGTCGATGTGCTCGTCGCTCATGATCACTCGTCCTCAAGGGGAATCCGGGCGGCTTCGTCGGCCAGCTTGCTGCTGCCGGGGCGGAGCGCGAAGGCGATTGCGCCGACAAAGAACAGCGCCATGGCGACCAGACCCCAGCTGTCGGCAAACTCTCGCATCAAATTGTAATCCATGGATAAGACTCCTCAGCGGTAGCCGGCGGCTTCGTCGTAGTTCTTGAAATCGACCAGCGTGCCGAGCATCTGCAGATAGGCAACCAGGGCATCCATTTCGGTCACCTGTTGCGGGTTGCCGTCGAAGTCGCCGATCTTGGCTTTGGGATAGCGGGCTTCGAGGCCGGATGTGTCGGCGTTGGGATCGGCCTGCGCCATCAGATCGGCATTGGCGTGGGCGATCATGTCATCGCTGTAGGGGACGCCGACCTGCCTGTTGGCGACCAGATGCGTCGAGAAGTCCTTCACGTCGATCGGCGCGTCTTTGAGGAACGCATAGCTCGGCATGATCGATTCCGGGACGACCGAACGTGGATCCGAAAGGTGCTCGACGTGCCATAAATTCGAGTAGCGGTCGCCAACCCGGGCGAGGTCCGGTCCGGTGCGCTTCGATCCCCATTGGAAAGGATGATCGTACATCGACTCTGCTGCCAGGCTGTAATGGCCGTAGCGCTCGACCTCGTCACGGAAAGGTCTGATCATCTGGCTATGGCAGAGGTAGCAGCCCTCGCGCACATAGATATTGCGTCCCACAAGTTCGAGCGGCGAGTAAGGCCGCATGCCCTCGACCTTCTCGATCGTGTTGTCGAGATAGAAGAGCGGCGCGATCTCGACGATGCCGCCTACGGTAACCACAAGAAGAGAGCCAACGAGTAGAAGCGTGGCGTTCTTCTCGATGAGTGCATGTCTGTCCATCAGGCTCATTCTCTGGCTCCTTATTCGGCAGGCTGCAGGGAGGGTGCGGAGCCCGGCATCGGCTCTTCCGCGCGCTGGTAYCCGAGGATGGTCATGGTGATGTTCCAGGCCATGATCAGGGCACCGGAGAGGTACATGGCCCCGCCGATGGCGCGCATCACATAATAGGGGTGCATGGCGGCGACGGTTTCGGCAAAGGAGTAGACCAGGAAGCCTTGCTCGTCGTATTCGCGCCACATCAGGCCCTGCATGATGCCGGACACCCACATCACCGCCGCGTAGACGACGATGCCGAGCGTCGCCAGCCAGAAGTGCCAGGTGACCAGCCGCAGCGAGTAGAGGCGTTCACGGTTCCAGAGCTTCGGCACCATGTAGTAGATCGCGCCGAATGAGATCATGCCGACCCAGCCGAGCGCGCCGGAATGGACGTGGCCGATGGTCCAGTCGGTATAGTGCGACAGCGAGTTGACCGTCTTGATCGACATCATCGGCCCCTCGAAGGTCGACATGCCGTAGAAGGCGATGGCCATCACCATCATGCGGATGATCGGATCGGTACGGAGCTTGTCCCAGGCGCCCGACAGCGTCATCAGGCCGTTGATCATGCCGCCCCATGACGGCATCCACAGCATGATCGAGAACACCATGCCGAGCGTCTGCGCCCAGTCGGGCAGGGCGGTGTAGTGCAGATGATGCGGACCGGCCCAGATGTAGAGGAAGATGATCGCCCAGAAATGGATGATCGACAGCCGGTAGGAGTAGACCGGCCGGTTCGCCTGCTTTGGCACGAAGTAATACATCATGCCGAGGAACCCGGCGGTCAGGAAGAAGCCGACGGCGTTGTGGCCGTACCACCACTGCGTCAGCGCGTCCTGCACCCCGGAAAAGGCGGAATAGCTCTTGGAGCCCAGGAAGGAGGCCGGCATCGACAGGTTGTTGACCACATGCAGCATCGCGATGGTCACGATGAAGGACAGGTAAAACCAGTTGGCGACGTAGATATGCGGTTCCTTGCGCTTCAGGATCGTGCCGAGGAACAGGACGAGATAGGCGACCCAGACGATGGTCAGCCAGATGTCCACATACCATTCGGGTTCGGCGTATTCGCGGCTCTCGGTGATGCCGAGCAGATAGCCGGTCGCCGCCATGACGATGAAGAGCTGGTAGCCCCAGAACACGAACCAGGCGAGATCGCCGCCGAACAGCCGCGCGCGGCAGGTGCGCTGCACGACATACAGAGACGTGCAAAGCAGCGCGTTGCCGCCGAAAGCGAAGACCACGCCCGACGTATGCAGCGGCCGCAAACGACCGAAATTGAACCAGGGCTGGATGTTGAGATCGGGGTAGGCGAGCTGCAGCGCGATGACCACGCCGACCAGCATGCCGACGACGCCCCAGAACATGGTGGCGATGGCGCCGTAACGGACCGGCCCATCCATGTAAGCGGATGCGTCGATCGGAGCGGCAGCTTCAAAGCTCGTGTTGCGGATAAGGACGGCGACAAAACCGAGCAGCACAAAAAACAGCACCCACATGTGCTGCCGGAAGGGCTCGTCCACACCGAAGCCAGCGGCCACCAGAGCCGCAAATGTAAAAAGGGCCAAAGCGAAGATTTGTGTGCCGAATTTCATGACATGTCCCCGACCTCGGATTCCGATGCGCGGACGCCAATCCGCCTGGACACCAATTCCTCAGCCGTAGTGTCACCGCCTTGATCCATGTCAAAGCTCAGCGCTTTCGGATTGGGCAGCGTGGTCTTGCAAACCAACCGGGGGCTGCCGTTGAGCCAGACGAAAGGATCGGGAATGTCGCTGTTCGGAGCAGGCGATGAAAATCCCGCACCAGCCGATCGATCCTGCAGAGAAGCGGTCCCGGCCGCGGTGATGAAGCGCGCGCACAGGGAAAAGCTGCAGCTCTGCGATGCCCTGGAGAGAATTGCAGACGCCTTGCCCAGCGTCGATCGTCTGAAATGTCTCGGCACGGCCAACGCGATCGTTCCGCTGCTGCGCAACATTCATCAATACGAAGAGACGGTCATCTTTCCCGCCTACGATGCCGCTTTGACCGGCAGCGGTGCGAACCTTGCCTCAACCCGGCGATTGCGGGCCGAACATGTGGAAGACGAATGCTTTGCCAGTGAGGTGACCGAAATATTATTGGCCATCGGTCATGGTGAGACAGTCGAGAATCCCGAAACCATCGGCTTCATGTTGCGCGGCCTGTTCGAGAACTTGCGCCGGCACATCGCGTTTGAACGTGAGCACGTCCTGCCGATGATCGGGATCGTCGACCGGGACTAGAGCGTGATGCCGAAAAGTGTGAGGCGGTTTTCGGTCGAAATCCTCTATCGCTTTCATTTAGGGCCGGATGATTTCAGGTCGATTCGACCTGAAATCATCCGGCTCTAGGCGCCAGAGCGGCTCGCCAACCGGGTGAGGCTGTCCACCGTCACATGGCGGTTGTTGTCGATCCGGATCACGCCGTCTGTCCGCAGCCGGGTCAATTGGCGGCTCACCGTTTCGATCGTCAGGCCGAGGAAGTCGGCGATGTCTGCGCGCGTGAGCGGCAGGTCGAAGCTCGTCGCGTTGGTGGCTGGATCGAGCGTGGGATCGATGTTTCTGGCAATCATCAGCAGAAAGCTCGCCACTTTTTCCGCAGCGGTCTTGCGCCCCAGCGTCACCATCCAGTCGCGCGCCTCGTCGAGTTCGTTCAGCGTTTGCTTGAGCAGGCGATGCTCGAGCTCCGGCGATTGCTTCATCATCCGTTCGATCGCCGTCTTCGGAAACGAGCAAAGGGAGACAGCGGTCGCCGCTTCCGCGTTGATCTCGCTTTCCACCTTGAAAGGTCGTCCCAGAAAGTCCGGCGCGAACTGGAGGCCGACGATCTGCTGGCGTCCGTCCGAAAGGCTCTTCGTCAGCTTCACCACCCCGGAAAGCACGTTCGAGTAGCTGTCGACGGTTTCGGCGTCGCCGATCAGTTCGCTGCCCGGCTCGACACTGTGCCTTGACGAGGTCTTGGCGAGCCCAACCAATTGGTCGGGGTCGAGGGCACCGCAAACGCCGCGATGCCTTGCCTCGCATGATTGGCAAAGCACAGGAATGCCGACGCTATGAATATCCTCACGCACTGTCATCACGATCGTCCGAGGATCCAGAGTATCGGCAAAATAGCATCGGCCCATTGAAAACGCCTTGTGGCAGTTTGTCCGGTGCAAGGGCTTTGACCGAAATCAAGGCATTGGCGCCCCGTCGCGGCCACCTTCCTGGCCATGCAAACACAAGGGATGGCGACATGCGACCGGATCTAGCTGCCAGGCTTGGCGAGAACGTGCCGCGCTACACGAGCTATCCGACCGCGCCGCATTTCCATCCGGGGGTCGATGCCACTGTCTGTCGAGGCTGGCTGGAGGCGCTCGGGAATGGCGATGAGATTTCGCTCTATCTGCATATTCCCTACTGCGACAGGCTCTGCTGGTTCTGCGCCTGCCACACCAAGCAGACACGTCACTATGACCCCGTAACCGCCTATCTCCGCTCTTTGCATGCCGAGATCGCCACTATCGCCCGCATTGTCGGTGGCAAGGCCGGCGTGCGCGCCGTCCACTTCGGTGGCGGCTCTCCGACGATGCTGAAGCCCGAGGACATGGTGGAGCTGGGGAAAGCATTGCGGGCCAGCTTCGATTTTCTTCCGGACGCCAAGATCAGCGTCGAAATCGATCCCAATGATATGGATGACGCCCGCCTCGATGCGCTTGCCGAGATCGGCACGACCCGGGCGAGCCTCGGCGTCCAGGATTTCGACCCGAAGGTGCAAAAGGCAATTAACCGCGAGCAGAGCTTTTTGCAGACCAAAACGGTCGTCGACGGCGTTCGCACACGTGGTGTCGAATCGGTCAATCTGGACCTGCTCTATGGCCTGCCGCACCAGACCAGGGAGAGCGTGTCCTCCACCGTCGCGCAGGCGTTGACCCTGGAACCGGACCGGATGGCATTGTTTGGCTACGCGCATGTGCCCTGGTTCAAGAAGCATCAGACCATGATCGACGAGGCATGGTTGCCGGGTCCGGCAGAGCGGTTTGCTCAATCACAACTGGCCGCTTGTCTTATGCTGAACGCGGGATATGAAGCCGTCGGCTTCGACCACTTCGCCAAGCCCAACGATGCGTTGGCCGTAGCGGCCAGAACCGGCTGCTTGCGCCGCAATTTCCAAGGCTACACGGAGGATCGCTGCGAAACACTGATCGGCCTTGGCCCATCATCCATCAGTCAATTTCGCCAAGGCTATGCTCAGAACATGCCGTCGACCGCCGAGTATGGGCGCATGGTCTCCGACGGTGGGCTGGCGGCTGTCCGCGGTATCGCACTTTCCGACGACGACCGCGTTCGCGGCTGGATCATCGAGAGGCTGATGTGCGATTTCGCCTTCTCGGCGATCGAACTGGTGGAGCGCTTTGGCGATGCTGGCCAAAGGCTTCTGCTCAAGGCAAGTTCCACTGCTCTTGATGGTCCTGCGCGGTTGCTTGAACTCGATGGCGACAGCTTCGTCGTGCCGGCGGAAAGTCGCCCCTTTGTCAGAAGCATCGCGGCGAAGTTCGACAAATATCTTGAAGCCGGCAAGGCCAGGCATTCGGTAGCGGTCTGAGCGTCCGTCCGAGTCAAAAGTGCTCGCCAGCCCTGAACGGGCCGATGCGCGTTCCGGCCGCGATCAGATAGGCGGTCGACCAGCCGAGCAGAAGAAAGCCGTTCACGCCTTCCAGCGCCGCCAGCACCCGCCAGTCATGGGCCGGCACCACGTCGCCATAGCCGACGGTCGAAAAGGTGATGGTGGAAAAGTAGAGAGCGGTCTCGAAGTCGGGCAGAACGCCGAGCAGGCGGTACACGCCTGCCCACAACCAGACCTCTGCCGTCATGACGGCAAAAAGGCCCATCACCACGCTGATCATTGCAACGACCCGGCTTCGACGACCATGCATGCGAAATCGCGCCACCAGATGTCCCATCGCACGGGTGACGGCAATGAGGCCGAAGGTGTGAATGACGACCGTCAGGCTTATGACGATCGTGCCGACGAAGAGGTTGAGAGCCATTCGAGGAAACTAGAAGCCGCGAGGGACGCTTTCCTTGCGTAAAATCAAACCTGGCGCAGGCCTTTCGAGCCTTGAAGCAATCGGTCGGGTTTCGCCAAGTTCGCCTATTGGCCTTCGCCTGGCGCGGCGGGACCAAGGCGAAAGAACATCACCAGTTTCAGGCTTGCCGCGATCCGCTCGGCTCTGTCGACAAACACCGCCGCCGTCTCCGGGGCGAAGAGTTCGGCCGCCGTCTGGCCCAAGAGGGCCTGCCAGATATCGAAATCGGCCTCGGTGACATCCTTGAGTTTGATGTGCGCCGGCACCGGGCGTCCGTGATAGTCGCCGCTCTTGAGGATGACAGAACACCAGAAGTCCGTCATTTTCTCGAGATGAGGCTCCCAATCCCCGGTGATTTCGCGCGCGAAAATCGGACCGAGACGCTGGTCCTGTCTGACCTTTGCATAGAATTCGCGGACCAGTTTTCCGATCGAAGCTCGATCAACGCCGTTATGGTTCAGAGCCTGTTCCGCGACAGGACGTGCCCGGTCAACCGGAGCGGATTTTGAAGTCATTCGTGCACTCTTGATTCTGCTGCAGTCAGGTCAATCCCAAGCTGCGAATGGTAGTTTGAAAGAAACCTGTCCGGTCGCGTACAAGCCGGAAACCCAGATTGTCGGGCGGCGCTCCGACGGCGCAGCCGCCGCTCTTACCGTCCCGAATGAAGTTCGACATATAGGTGCGGTGGAAGCCCTCCACGGCGTGCACTCCACAATTGTCGATCAAACTCGCGGGGCGATTTCCGTCGCTGCCTATCGTGGCGTGCGAATAGCATGTCGAGGTCCATTCCCAGACATTGCCTGCGATGTCCGACAGGCCCTTTGAATTGGTGCCGAAGGCGCCTTGAGCTCTCGGCTCGGGATCAGGTTTGCGTCCGAGCGCAGCCTCCTGGCGATACTGTGTCAGCCACCGTCGCGCCGGGTTGTTCGGGTCGCTTTCCCCGCCCTCGATGTCACCTTTGAATCGCTCGCCGGCGGCGTAAGCCCACTCCACATCCGTGGGCAGCCGCCATGCCTCACCTGTGCGGGCTGACAGCCAGGTCGCATAGGCTTCGGCATCGATGTGGCTGACGCCGGTGACCGGCACGTTGCCGATCTCGCGCGAGTCGGCGGGCTTGCAGGCACCGTCCGCCACGCAGCGTCCATAGTCCGAAACGCTTACCTGGTATTTCATGATTTCCAGCGGCGCATCGATGGTTTCCCGCACGACGGGGGCTGCGACGGAATGGTTCTGCTTGAGGAATTCCCCGGGCTGTGGGTGATCGAACGAGCCGGGTCCCAGGACCACAAGTTCGCTCACGGCGACCGGTGTCGGCAAATCCAAAGGAGCCCTGTCGAGCGCATGGGTTATGCCCATGCCGATCAGTGCGGCAGCCGCAGTTGTTCCGAATGCGAAGACAGGATCGAAGGGCATGGCACCAAGTCCGGCCGCACGTGCAACCTTTTGGCTCCGCCGCAAGGTTGCACTGAAGATCGGATCTCCCGTTTACGAGGCGATCGGCTTGGGTGCTTCGACCTGCATCATCAGATCGTCGTCCCAGGTTCCGTCGACGACAAAGTGCGCGGTTGCACCAAGTTCCACGGCCTCGATCAAATTGTGGTTCACATACGCGTAGATGCCTGGCTGCCGGAACGTGTAGAGCGCCGACCCAGCCGACCCGCCGCGGATGAACCAGGTTTCCAGGTCCTTGGCCGGAGGGTTGGCGAACTTGCCCTGTTCCCAGACAAAGTCGCCATGGCCGCCGATCAGGTGCGGGCGTGTGTCACGATTGGCCTGCGAATGAACGATCAATATCGTTTCGCCGACCTTCGCCTTCATCGCGTTGTCGCCAGTCAGCGATCCCGCCTTGCCGTTGAACACGACATGGGTGGGGATCAACCCGCGCATGACCTTGACCGTATCATCGTAATTGTCGCCGGCTGTTTCGTATTTCTTGAATTTCCCCTGCTCGTCGCGGGGGACGTAGAAATCGTTCTCGCCGATGTAGAAAATGCGGTCATAGCGAACGGACTTGCCCTTGTCGTCCTTGAGGCCGTCGCGCGGCAGTATCATCACTGCTCCGCTCATCCCCGACACGACATGCCACGGGATCATCGCGCCGCCAGGCGCACAGTGGTAGACGAACGTCCCCGTACGCGTCGCCTTGAAGCGCAGCGTGACCTGCTCGCCGGGATTGACCAGGGTCAGGCCGCCGCCGCCAAGCGCGCCGGTGGCGGCGTGGAAATCGATGTTGTGGGCAAGCGTATTGGTCTCGGGATTGATCAGCGTGAGTTCGATATAGTCGTCTTGATGCACGACCATCAGAGGGCCCGGAATCGAGCCGTTGTAGGTCATCGCATTGAGCTGCGTGCCGTCGGCATCGATGATCATCGGCTTCTCCTCGATCGTCATGGTGAATTCGACGACCTTTGGACCGCCCTTGGCCACTTGGTCATGAGCGTGGACGAACGGCGGCGCGACGAGGGTGACCTTTTCGCGCGGTAAACTTGCAACTTCGGCTGCACTTGCCACAACCGGCATTGCAACAACGGCCGCGGCTGCGGCCGCGGTAAGGACAGAACCTAACAAAGCTTCTCGTCTCGTAAGCATTTCCATCTCCTTTGTTCACCGATCTGATGCGCCAAGAATAGTCTGCTCGCGGGCCACGTCTTTGCGCTGGCGCAAATCCGATTTCATTTGTTGCGTTGCTCGATTGACGGGGCGAGTAGCCGAGCCCGGCCGGCCGAGGTTCACTGACTGCCAGCTCCAGATCAGCAACCTTGGATAAGGCAACCGCTGGGGACGAGAAGATCGTGTCTCGGGCTGTCTATCGAGACCCATATGAAATAGGCCGGACCAGACCGCTCCCCTCGGTCTGTCCGGCCTCTGCCTCCGGAAGATCGCCAACCGGAGGGCATCCTGGAAAAGGCTCAGTTGGAAGCAGTCTTGGTCGCTTCGGCAAATAGTTCGGCAAACACGGTTTTGGCTTTGCCGACCTGCTTGACGGCCTGCGCCGCTTCCAGGTTGGCGGGCTTGCCGACCACGATCAGCGCAACCATGCCCATGCCGTAATGTGGGGCACACTTGACGCCGTAGACGCCCTCCTTGGTGAGGGTCACGATTACTTCTTCGCTGGGCTTCCCTTTGAAAGCTTCAGCACCGTCCGGGATCATTCCTTTGATGCTCTCGGCATTGTGGGATTTGTCGGTCGGCACAAATTTGATCGTGTCTCCGGGCACTGCCCGGACAAAGGCGGGCTGGAAGACCATCGAACCTTTCTCGCCCTTGTTCAGCATCTGCACGACGTGTTCTTCGGCATTCGCGGCACCGGCGATGGAGAGCAGGGCGATGGCCGCGGCGATCAGTGGCAGTTTCATTTGGAAATCCTTTTCTTGAGTTCATCACGGCCTTCAACCGTTGCCTTCTTCTAGGCCATCAGGCGGCTTGGCGATTTGCGCTGGCGCAAACTCGTGAGCAAAAACATCGTTGGCGCCCTCGTGTGGCGTGGCGCATGGACGAGAGCCTAAGCATGCGCCCCTTGCCCCGCATCAGTCGCCGTGAGAACACTCTTTGGCAGACCGGCTTGGATGCATTGGCCGCGGTCAAATTCGGGAGGGAAAGAGTTGGCTAGCCTCGATCGCTCGCTGATTGCAGGGCTTTCTGTCTTTGAGGGCGTCGCCGCCACGGATCTCGACCGCATCGTCGGCCAGGCCAGGTCGCTCCGGATCGCCAAGGACCAGCCGGTGTTCGAGCAGGAGCAGGAAGCACATTCCTTTTTCCTGCTGCTCGACGGACATGTGCGCGTCGTGAAATCAACCCCGGACGGTCACGAGGTGACTGTGCGGTACATAAGTCCAGGCGAGTTGATGGGAATCGCCCACGCGCTTGGCCGCACCACCTATCCGGCAAATGCGATCGCTGCCGTCGATTGCGTGGTTCTTGCCTGGGCAAGCCATCTATGGCCGACCTTCGCAGCAAATTTCCCGAGCTTCAGTGCCAACACCTACAAGGCCGTGGGCACCAGGCTGCAGGACGCTCATACGCGCGTCATCGAGATGGCCACAGAACAGGTGGAACAGCGCGTCGCCCATGCGATGCTCAAGCTGGTCAAGCAGGCTGGCAGGAAGACAGAGGAAGGAATTCTGATCGACTTCCCGATCTCTCGTCAGGACATTGCCGAGATGACGGGAACAACGCTCCATACGGTGAGCCGGTTGCTCTCGGCCTGGGAAGACCAGGGATTGGTCAAAAGTGGACGCCAGAGGGTGACCGTAGTCGAACCTCACCGGCTCCTTCTGATCGCGGAAGGCCGCGCCGAGAAAAGTTAGTCAGGGTTGGTGCTTTCGATCGCGGCCCGCAAATCGGAGCCGAGTTGTTCCTCGTTCAGATCGTGCTCGCGTGCCGCGTCGGAAACGGTATGGAACGAAGCAATCGGGCAGCCGACGCAAAGCATGCCGTGCTGGAGCACCACCCGGATGGCCGCCGGCGACAGGTGCATGATTTCGTCCATCGTCGCATCGTCGCTGAATTTGTGTTTCATGCCGCTTGCCCACGCTTGGAAGCGGACATGCTGCATCTGATTTCCGGGATGCTCGTTGCGCTGGGACAAAGAGGAAGCAGCCCGATGCACCCTCATCACCTATGAACGGCGCAGATCGTCGACCGCGTCAGGAACCGCTTCTCCCGTCCGTTGTCCAGCGAGAACATGCCGCCGCGACCAGGCACTACGTCGATAATGAGATCGGTATGCTTCCAGGCCTCGAATTGCGAAGCCCCGATGTAGAAGGGCGCGTCTTCGATGTGGCCGAGCAGCACATCATGGTCGCCGACGATGAAACCGGCACGCGGATAACACATAGGCGAAGAACCGTCGCAGCAGCCGCCGGATTGGTGGAACAGCACCGGTCCATGCTCGGCAACGATCTCCGCGATCAGTTCAAGGGCTGCCGGCGTCGCCGTGACCTTCGCATGCATGGTGTTTTCCGCATTCAGAATGGGGGCGCGGCCCCTCGCGGAGCCGCGCTGTGAGCCAAACAAGGGATCAGAAGAAGCCGAGCTTCTTCGGGCTATAGCTGACCAGCATGTTCTTGGTCTGCTGGTAGTGGTCGAGCATCATCTTATGGGTCTCGCGGCCGATGCCGGACTGCTTGTAGCCGCCGAAGGCGGCATGCGCGGGATAGGCGTGGTAGCAGTTGGTCCAGACGCGGCCGGCCTGGATCGCACGGCCGAAGCGATAGGCGCGGTTGCCGTCACGCGTCCAGACGCCGGCGCCGAGGCCATAGAGCGTATCGTTGGCTATCGCCAGCGCTTCATCGTCGTCCTTGAAGGTCGTGACCGAAACCACCGGTCCGAAAATCTCCTCCTGGAAGATGCGCATCTTGTTGTGGCCCTTGAACACCGTCGGTTTGACGTAATAGCCACCCGCCAGATCGCCGGGCAGGACGTTACGTGACCCGCCGGTCAGCACCTCGGCGCCTTCCTGGCGGCCTATGTCGATATAGGACAGGATTTTTTCCAGCTGCTCGGACGAGGCCTGGGCACCGATCATCGTCGCCGGGTCAAGCGGATCGCCCTGCACGATCGCCTCGACGCGCTTGAGGGCCCGTTCCATGAAGGTGTCGTAGATCGATTCATGGATGAGCGCACGGCTTGGGCAGGTGCAGACTTCGCCCTGGTTCAGCGCGAACATGACGAAGCCTTCGATCGCCTTGTCGAAGAAGTCATCGTCCTCGGCGACAACATCCTTGAAGAAGATGTTGGGCGACTTGCCGCCCAGTTCCAGCGTGACGGGGATCAGGTTCTGGCTGGCATATTGCATGATCAGCCGGCCCGTCGTGGTCTCGCCGGTAAAGGCTATCTTGGCAATGCGCGGCGAGGATGCGAGCGGCTTGCCGGCCTCGAGGCCGAAACCGTTGACGATGTTGAGCACGCCTGGCGGCAGCAGATCGCCGACAAGATCGGCCCAGAGCAGGATGGCCGCCGGTGTCTGCTCGGCAGGCTTCAGCACGACGCAGTTTCCAGCTGCAAGCGCGGGGGCAAGTTTCCAGCACGCCATCAGCAGCGGGAAGTTCCACGGGATGATCTGGCCGACCACGCCGAGCGGCTCGTGGAAATGATAGGCGACGGTATCGTCGTCGATCTGGGAAAGGCTGCCTTCCTGGCCGCGCACGGCGCCGGCGAAATAGCGGAAATGGTCGATGGCGAGCGGCAGGTCGGCGGCGGTCGTTTCACGGATCGGCTTGCCGTTGTCCCAGGTTTCGGCGCATGCGAGGAGATCGAGGTTTTCCTCCATGCGATCGGCGATGCGGTTGAGGATAAGCGAGCGCTCGGCGACGCTGGTGCGCCCCCAGGCGTCCTTGGCGGCGTGCGCGGCGTCCAGCGCTGCCTCGATGTCCTGCGCATCCGAACGCGCCACCTCGCACAGCAGCTGACCGTTCACCGGTGAGTGGTTTTCGAAGTAGCGGCCGGAACGCGGCTCGGCCCATTTGCCGCCGATGAAATTGCCGTAACGCTTGTCGAAGGGCGCCTTGACCGAACGTGAGAATTCTACCTTGTTCATGTGTCTTCCTCCCAGAGCTGACGCCGCGGAATGCGACGCTTGGGAAGGGAGACTTGCGATTTCCGCCGCTATTGTCACCGTGCCGAGGACAGCGGGCGGGCGGCATGTGTCGCAGAATTGCGACAGTCATGCGAGGATTTCGGAAGGTCAGTGAGGCCTGTGCACATCCAGGCGGTTGAGCTTGCGGTGCAGCGTTGCCCGGCTGATACCCAGCGCCTGGGCCGCAGCCGTAATATTTCCGTCTGCTCGCGCCAGCGCCCGCTGTAGCACGCCGCGCTCAGCCTCGGCGAGGACTCCTGGGCCGCTCTCGCCCCAACCAAGCAGATCTGCGGCGGGCATCGGCCTGTCGAGACACTGTTGCGTAATCCCGAGCGCCAGGCGGGCCGATCGGTTCGCGCCGACCACAAGGTCGTCCGCATCAACCGCGATCAGCGCGCCCGAACCTCTGTCGGTCACCGGCGCCAGCAGAATTCGCGCCTTCGGGAATGCCATCCTGAAGTTCTCCGCCTCGATCCGACGCACCGCGTCGACGACGGCCACCGAGATAAGATTGGCGAAGGCTTCAGTCAGATCGGCCCGGCAGGAAGACACGTCAAGCGCGGCCACAAGATCCCCCTGGTGATCGTAGATGGGAGCGGTGGTACAACTGAGCCCCGTGTTGCGCGTATGAAAATGCTGGTCGCGATGGATTGTCAGTGCGCGCTGTTCGACCAGGCAGGTGCCGATCCCATTGGTGCCCTGGCACTGTTCGTTCCAGACGGAGCCGGTCCACAAGCCCCAGGAATGAAACGTCTCGTCATCCACCGGGGCGCCGCGCCGTTCGACCGGCACGCCGTCACGATCGGCGAGAAGCACACAGCACCCGACGCCACCCACGGCAAGATAGAGCCGGTCCAGACTCGATTGGGCAGCACGGATGAGCGGCTCGCTGCGTTGCCGGGCCTCTCCGAATTCCGCCTCTGTAAGATAGCGTGGGGGACTGCAATCGGTCGGATCGAGCCGATGCAAATTGGAAGAYCGTTGCCAGGAGGCAACCAGAGCGGACTTCGCCGCGGCGTCCGAAGCGATCGCGGCCTGAATGCGGTCGGCATGATGACCGGATAGATCCTCGCTCATGCTTATCCTCCCAAACCTCCCTTTCAGGCCCTGGATCAGGTCAACTGCAAGACAGGGCTAAGCTATCATTGCGTCCGCTTTTCCGCTTTCAATCGTCACACTGTCAATTCGTCGGAAGAACTAGAAGCGCAAACCACTCCCCACCATGCTTGGCCGAACCGATGGTCACTCTCGCCCCGAACGTTCGAACAACCTTGTTGAAGCGAACCGCTCAATTGACGTCCTGAGAGCGTACTCAAACCAGATTGGGCATTCATTGATCGAGAGCAAAGTCTCACACGGCACGCCGCCTGGCGACATGGGGATGGATTTTCTCGATGCTCTGGATCACAAGCCGGACTGGCGAAGATTGGGACGTGGAACCGCGTGGAGGAGAAACGGCCTTCAGAAGGGCGTCAGAGCAGAAGCTCTGACGCAAGAAGGCCAAGGTGCCGTATCAGGGGCGATATGGGGTCGGCTCAGCGCCGTTGAAGAAGGTCCAGAAACTCTCATAGACCAGATCAGGCCGGTGCTCGGCTGGATAGTGACCTGTCGGAATGGCCCAGCCCCTGAGGTCCGGCGCCCAGGGCGTCCAAGCTTCAATCGGCGTCAGGTGACGGCCAACATGGCTGTTGCTGCCCCAGATCACCATGACCGGGCACTGGATCGTCTTCTTGCCGAAATCGGAAGTGTCCATGGCGAGGTCGAGCGTCACGGTCGCGCGGTAGTCCTCGCACACKGCGTGGATCTGCTCAGGCGTGGTGCAGCGGGCATACTCCTTGAAGGCTTCCGGCGTGAATATCTCCAGGCCCACGCCTTTCTTGTTGAGCTTGTAGTTGATGTAGTAGTCGAGGTCGGCACAGATCAGCTTCTCGGGGAAGGGCGCCTTCTGCGCCATGAAGAACCAATGATAGCTCTCCAGCCCCCATCCAAGGGTGACGTTGGTCAGGAGATGGTAGGTCGGGATGATATCCAGCGCGCAGAAACGGGTGATCCTGGCGGGCTGATCGAGCACCATCCGAAACCCGACGCGGGCACCACGGTCATGGCCAGCAAGCGCGAACTTTTCAAAACCAAGCGCGCTCATCACATCGAAGGCGTCTTCGCCCATGGCGCGGAAGCTGTAGGCGGCATGGTCCGCACCGCCGTCGGGTTTCGAGCTGTCGCCATAGCCGCGCAGGTCGATGGCGACCACCGTGAAGGATTTTGCCAGGGAAGGCGCGATGCGATGCCAGCTGACATGCGTCAACGGGTTGCCGTGAACAAGCAGCAACGGTGGGCCTGATCCCGCGACGGCGACATTGATCTCGGCGCCCCTGGTCTTGATCCTCCTGTAGGAGAATCCCTCCATCAGGCTTCTATGCTTGCTTTCCAAGGGCGGCATAGAGGATGCGGCGGCGACTTCCGAGGCGTGTTGGCTGTCCATGGTGCTCTCCAGATAAGGTCATCCTTAGCCTCGCCTTCAAATTGAATACTGTCAACAATTTTCAGTTGACTTTTCTTGGATGCGGCGCAACATGGCTTCAAAGCGGTCACGAAGCCAGCCTTGCGCGGCCGATATCGGGTGGCCTCACCACCGTCGAGCCGAAGGGGGCATGTCCATGGAAAATCCAGATAAATCTTCGCGCAAAACCGCTTCACCCCTGCCTCGCCTGGCCTTGCTGCTTGGTGATATGACCGGTATCGGCCCGGAGCTCGTTGCTCGCGTGCTGTCGGACGGCAGGCTCTCCGACGTTGCGCGCATTGTCGTTCTTGGTGACCGGCGTGTCCTGGAGATGGGCGCGCGCGACGCCGGCGTAGCGCTTTCGCTCAAGACCGTCCCGGATGTTGCATCCATCGACTGGGGTGCAGCCGAAATACCTCTTATCGACCTCGGCAACATCGACCCCGCGGCCTTGCCGCGCGGCGTGGTTTCACCGGAGTCGGGCAAGCTGACAGGGGACACCTTGGCCGAGGCGGTGCGGCTGGCGATGAAAGGCGACGTCGATGGCATCACCTTCGCGCCGCTGAACAAGGCAGCGCTTCATGCCGGCGGCTGGAAATTTCCCGACGAGCACAAGATGTTTGCTCATCTGTTGGGACACAAAGGTTATTTCTCCGAGATGAACGTGCTCGACGGCCAATGGATGTCGCGCGTCACCTCGCATGTGTCGCTGCGCACGGCTCTCGATCAGATCACCCATGACAGCATCATCGAGGCGATCGAACTGGTCAACCGCACCATGCAGCGCGCTGGTATGGACAAACCGCGCATCGCCGTTGCGGCCCTCAACCCTCATGCCGGCGAGAACGGGCTGTTTGGCCGTGAGGAAATCGACCTGATCGGACCGGCGGTCAAGGCCGCGGCGGCAACCGGCATCGACTGCAAGGGACCTTTCCCCGCCGACACCATCTACATCAAGGCCTTCGCGGGGGAGTATGACAGCGTCGTCGCCATGTACCACGACCAAGGGCAGATCGCGACCAAGCTGCGCGGCTTCAACCGCGGCGTGACCGTCACGGCCGGCCTGGAGACCGTGTTCACCACGCCGGCGCACGGAACCGCCTTCGACATCGTTGGCAAGGGAAGTGCATCGACAGGTGCACTGGAAAACGCAGTCCGCCTCGCGGCCCAGCTTGCGCGCCGCAAGGACACGCAGCGCGAAGAGGCCGCGGCCTGAGCAATTCCCGTCGATCAGCCTGGAAAGCAAAATGACACAATCCAACAGTTTCCGCATTGCGGTCATCCCAGGCGACGGGATCGGCAAGGAGGTCGTACCCGAAGGTGTGCGCGTTCTGGAAAAAGTCGCGTCGCGCTTCGGCATCGGGCTGTCGTTCGACTGGTTCGATTTCGCCTCTTACGACTACTATGCCCGTCACGGCCGGATGCTGCCGGAAGACTGGAAGGACAAGATCGGATCGCATGACGCGATCTTCTTTGGCGCCGTTGGTTGGCCGGCCGGCGTGCCCGATCACGTGTCGCTGTGGGGGTCGCTTCTCCAGTTCAGGCGCGAGTTCGATCAGTACGTCAATCTGCGGCCGGTGCGCCTGATGCCTGGTGTGCCGAGCCCGCTCGTCGGCCGTGGTCCCGGCGATATCGACTTCTGGGTCGTGCGCGAGAACACCGAAGGCGAGTATTCATCGATCGGCGGCCGTATCTTCCCGGGCACCGAGCGCGAAGTGGTTATGCAGGAAACGGTCATGACGCGCATCGGCGTCGATCGCGTGCTGAAATTCGCATTCGAGCTTGCCGCCAAGGGCAAGCGCAAACACCTCACCTCGGCGACCAAGTCGAACGGCATTTCGATCAGCATGCCCTATTGGGACGAGCGCGTTGAGGAAATGGCGAAGGCCTTCCCCGACGTGCGCTGGGACAAATATCACATCGACATCCTGACGGCTCAGTTCGTGCTTCACCCCGATTGGTTCGATGTGGTCGTCGCATCGAACCTTTTCGGCGACATTCTTTCCGATCTCGGTCCGGCCTGCACGGGAACGATCGGCATCGCGCCGAGCGCCAACATCAATCCGGACCGCAATTTTCCATCTCTGTTCGAACCGGTCCATGGCTCGGCACCGGATATTGCCGGGCAGGGGATCGCAAATCCGGTGGGGCAGATCTGGTCGGCGGCGATGATGCTTGACCACCTCGGACATGCTGAAGCGGCTGCCGGGATCGTATCGGCCATCGAGACCGTTTTGGCCGAGCCTTCGCTGCGCACGCGCGATCTCGGCGGCGCTGCAAACACCGTCGAGTGCGGCAAGGCGATCGTCGCCGCGCTCTGACTTCCAGATCAATTCTCTCAAGGCCGAGGACGACAGGTCGCCTGCATTGGCCAGGCTGGCCGCTGACGTCGGCGAAACCCGCCTTCTAGGTAACCGGGGTTGCGGCGTGGGCGATCGCAGCGGTGTCTTCGAGGCTCTCGATATCCCAGCACAGGCCGCGCAGACGCGCCGTTGCCTTTGCACCCAGAACCGGTTCGGCCAGTCCGCCGAACTTTGCGTTGAGGTCGTCGTCGGTCATCGGCCTCGCCAGGCTGCCGATCGCATGCTCGACATGCCTCTTGAGCACGCGACCGTCCCTGAGCTTGATCGTGACGTGACATTCGTCTTCAGCGACGCTTTGCGACGCCACCGCGCTGACGCGATCGCGCAGCGCAATGACCTGCTTATCGCGCACGTTTGCATCGCTGTATTCTGCCTCGCCGGCGCGGCCTTCGATAATGGCGACCGCTGCCGAATGGTAGACGCTGAATTTGCCTTCGAGGCCGACCTGCGGGGTCTTCTTGCCGGTCAATTCCAACACCAACGGGTCGACTTCCAGCGCAATGCTTTCGATCTCATCGGGCTTCAGCCCGAATTCATTGCGCAATTGCACACAGCCGTCGATGATCGGGTGGATGACGATGCCGCAAGCGAACGGCTTGTAGGTGTTGAGAGCGATCTCGAAACTCTCGCCCAGGCCTTTTGTGATCTCATCGAAATTCCGCTCGGTGGACATGACATGGGCAAAACCGCGCGGCGCCTCAAGCACGCGGTTTGACGAGGTGAAATCGCGTTGCGCCAGCACGGCGGAGAGCAGTCCATTTTGCGCGGCGCGGCCGGGATGGAAGCTTTTGCACATGGTTCCGAACATCTCACGAAAACCCGAAGACTGTGTGCCGGCGATGCCGAGCGCCCAGATCATCTGCTGTTCGTTGAGACCGAGCAGGCGGCCTGCCGCGGCGGCGGCTCCGAAAACGCCGGCGGTTCCGGTGATGTGCCAGCCGATGTCGTAGTGCGCGGGATAGACGGCGTTGCCGATGCGGCATTCGACCTCGACGCCGAGGATGAAGGCGTGCAGGAGATCACGCCCGCTCACCGTCTGCATCTGAGCCAGGCTGAGGATCGCGGAGGCGACCGGTCCGGCCGGATGGATGATGGTCCTCAGATGTGTGTCGTCGAAATCGAAGACATGGCTGGCGATGCCGTTGATGAGCGCGGCGTTCAGGGCGTCCAGCCGTTCGCTGCGGCCGAGGATCGCAGCCTGATCGTTGCCGGCGAACGGTGACACCGCCGACAAGGCAATGTCGACGCTTGGATGTTGCGAGCCGCCCACCGCGCAGCCGGTCCAGTTGAGGAAGGAGCGCACCGCTTCGCGCCGGACGTTTGCCGGGACGCTGTCCGCGGATGCCGACACGACATAGCGCGCCAGAATGGCTGTAACGTCCATCATTTGATCTCCCTGGATCGCCGTCGGGCACCGCCCGGTGCATCGGCGTGCTTGCTGATTGGCGTGCATCACGCCATGAAGGCACCGCCATTGACGTGGACGGTCTGGCCGGTGATGTAGCGAGCCGCCGGTCCGCAGAGATAGCGCACGAGCAGTGCAACTTCCTCGGGTGTTCCACGCCGCCCGACAGGCGGCAGTTTCCCGGCATGATGAGAGGGTTCTCCGCCGGCACGTTGAGTGTCGATCATGCCGGGTGAAACGCAATTGACCGTGATGCCTTCACCGGCAAGGTCATGGGCGAGCGCCCGGGTGAATCCGGCCAGGCCCGCCTTGGCCGCGATGACATGGGCGCGACCGCTGGCGCCGGTATGAGCCGACAGACCGCCAATGTTGATTACCACACCTTGTCCTGATTTCTTGAGATGCGGGAGCGCCGCATGGGCGGTGAGGAACGCACCATCGAGGATGATCGAAAGCACTTCGCGCCATTCGGTGAAACTCAGATCCTCGAACGCGGTTTCGCGTCGCACGGCGGCGCTGTTGACGAGAATGTCTATGCCGCCGAACTGCCGGACAGCCGCGCCGACCAGCGCGTCGACGGCATTCGGGTCGACGACGTCGGCCAGGACGGCCGTAGCCCTGCCTCCGGCGGCGGTGATCTCGTTGACGACAGCTTCGGCTTCGGCACGAGATGTGCGTGCGTTCACGACCACCGCGGCTCCGGCTCGAGCCAGTTCCAGCGCCATCACGCGCCCGATGTTGCGTCCTGCACCGGTCACGATGGCGACGCGCCCCTCAAGTTCCCGCGCGCCGTTCATGCGATGTCCGTGGTTTTGGCGGCACCGCCGGTCGAATGCTCCGTGTCGGCTGCAGCCGGCAGGGTCATGCGGCTCTTGCCGCTCAGCACATGCGCAAACGCTGCATCCATGGCTGCTGTGGCGTCGCCCGCTCCCAGCGCTGCCACGATGCGGCGATGCTCGATATTGGATACGGTCAGGCCGCCGCCTTGCAGCAGCGCGCGCTCGCGAAACAGGTGCAGTTCCTTGACGAGCTCGGAATAGGCTTTGTGCAGCCGGCTGTTCCCGGCAAAGCGCAGGATGGAATCGTGGAATTCCAGATTGAGCGGATAGTAGTTGTCGAGCGAATTCGCGAGAACCGCTTCTTCCATGCGATCGAGTAAACTCTGGAGTTCCGAAATCTGCTCCGGCGTGACCTTGGTCGCCAGCAGCCGCGCCGCCGATGCAAACAGGCCTGCTCGCACGTCGTAGAGTTCGGCCGCCTGTTCCTCGCCAATCCTGCGCATGAACACGCCTCGATTGGGCACGAGCTCGAGCAAGCCTTTTTCGGCGAGCGCGCGGCAGACTTCGCGGATCGGACCCCGGCTCACCGAGAAGCGGATTGCCAGCGAATTCTCGTTCAATCGCTCACCAGGGGCAAATTCTCCCGACAGGATGAGGGTTTCCAACTCACGTCGAAGGACGCTCGTCAGGGAGTGGTTCTGGAGAAATTCAAGCTCGGCCCTCATGGGGTAGTGATCGACTATTTACTGCAAACTGTCAACAGAATACAGTGCCACCGACGCAGCGATCGAGCGCATCCCTGGTTTGAAAGCAGGAAGAAATCGGAGGTTTCATGGATCAAATGGATGTCCCGCTGGCGCCTGACACGTCGCCCCCACCGAGCCTCCTTGATCTCTTCCTGGCGTTCACCAAGCTCGGCATTACCAGCATTGGCGGTGGTGTGAACGGCATGATGCACACGGAATTCGTAGTGAATCGGCGTTGGTTCAGCGACAAGCAGTTTCTGTCAGGGCTGGCGCTTAGCCAGTCCCTTCCTGGTGTCAATGTTGCAAACCTGGCGCTCTGGCTCGGGTTTCAATGTCGCGGTGTCGTCGGAGCCGTGGTGGCACTGGCGGCGGTGGTGCTGCCCCCCGCGGTCGCAATAGTTCTGATAGGAAATATCGTGCTGAAGCTGAGCGCCGATCCCGTGATCGGCGCTATGCTCGTGGGTCTCGCGGTTGCGGCAGCCGGCTTGTCACTGTCAGTCGGCTACCTTGCCATGCGCTATGCCTGTGTCGACGCGGTTTCAATTGCCCTCTTCACGTGCACGCTGATCGGCGCGACTGTCTTTCATTTCTCGGCTCTCGTCGTTGTGGCGGTGCTTGCACCCATCGGCATCGGCGTCGGCTTTGCAAGAAGCCGCCATGAAAGACGATAATCTGCTTGTCAGCCTGTTTCTGGTGTTCGCGCCTCTGTCCTTGATGGCCATCGGCGGGGGGGCCTCCATTCTGGGCGAACTGCAGCACAGCGTTGTCGACAACCAGCATTGGTTGACCAACAAGACCTTCCTCGACATGTTTGCCATCTCCCGCGTTGCGCCCGGACCGGGAACCCTGATCGTCACGCTGATGGGTTGGCATCTTGCCGGATGGGCGGGCGCGATCGTTGCGACGATTGCGATTTTTGCGCCGTCGTCGTTGCTGGTGATCGTGATCGCGCATTTCTGGCACAGCCGCCCCAATGCGGCATGGCAAGGGGCTTTGGTTTATGGCCTGGCCCCGCTCGCCGCCGGGCTGGTGCTGTCAAGCGTGTTCACTCTCTTGAGCAACGCGAAAGGGGGATGGATTGCCTGGTGCGTGGCAATCGTGGTCGCCGTTGCCGCGCGAACAATTCGTTTGGGTCCACTGACGCTGATGGCCGCAGGATCGTTGGTCTTTTGCGGGCTGTTGTGGGCCGCCGGATAGCGCGCCGCAAAGCCATTTCGATTCAACGCAGATGGCAGCGCTTCGCAATTCGTGCAGATAGTCGTCAGTTAATTGTTGACAATTGACAAAATTAGACCGACCTTTAGTAGCAGGCACAAGCGCATCGCGTTTGTGAGGAAATGTTTCGGGAGGACCGATGGCCTTTGTGGAACTCGATAAGCTGACCAAGCGCTACGGCAAGCTGACGGTGGTCAACGCGGTCGATCTCGCTATCGAGAAGGGAAAACTGGTGTGCCTGCTCGGACCTTCGGGCTGCGGCAAGACCACGACCCTGCGCCTGGTTGCCGGCTTCGTTCAACCGTCGGACGGTCAGATCCGCGTCGGCGGCCGTGTTGTGTCGTCGCCCCACGCCAGCGAACCGCCGGAAGCGCGCAACATGTCGATGATCTTCCAGAGTTATGCGCTCTGGCCGCATATGACGGTGTTCGAGAACATCGCTTACGGCTTGCGGCTTCGTCGCATGGGCAAGGCCGATATTCAGGCAAAGACAGGCCGCATCCTCCAGGCCACCAAGCTCGAAAGTCTGGCCGAGCGCTATCCGGGCGAGTTGTCAGGCGGTCAGCAGCAGCGTGTTTCCCTGGCGAGAGCCCTTGTCATCGAGCCGGAGACGTTGCTGCTCGACGAGCCGCTTTCCAATCTCGATGCCAATCTTCGCGAGGAGATGCGGTTTGAGATCCGCCGCCTCCACGACGAGTTCCGCTACACGACCGTCTATGTCACGCACGATCAGACGGAGGCCATGACCGCTGCCGATGTCATCGTGGTGATGAACCAGGGCAATGTCGAGCAGGCCGGCTCGCCCGAAGACATTTACGAGCGGCCGCGTTCGGAGTTCGTTGCACAGTTCATCGGCGGCACCAACATCTTCAAGGGCAAGCGGGTCGGAACGGACACCGTCGATTGCGGCAACGGTCTGCTGCTGCGCTGTGGCAGCGGCGACTATGCCGCCAACGGCCAGACCGCCGTATCCGTGCGGCATCACGATCTGCATCTCACCAACGAGAAACCGAAGGGCGATCCGAGCAACTGGGCCACCGGAAAGGTCGTGCGCCAAGTCTATCTCGGGTCGCATCGCGATTATCTTGTCAATCTATCAGGTGGCGAAACCGTGCGGGCGATCGCGCCTGTCGATGTCGCGGTCCCGGAAAACCAGCAAATTTGGCTTCATTGCCCACCTGATCGTTGCCGGGCGCTCGCACACTAGGGAGAGAGAGAATGTCCAATAAGAAAGTCGCAGCAGGCGCGCTTTTAGCAGCCTTGGCATGGGGTCAATTGGCCTGGGCCGGTCCGCCCGAACCCTACAAAGTTACGGACGACCTGGTTGCCGCGGCAACCAAGGAAGCATCGGTCGTCTACTACACCTCAACCGATGTCCAGGTCGCCGAGAAACTGGGCGCCGCATTCGAGGCGCACTATCCAGGCATCAAGGTCCAGGTGGAAAGGGCCGGTTCGGAGCGCGTCTTTCAGCGCATAGGTCAGGAATATTCGAGCGGCATCCACAACGCCGACATCATCGAAACCTCCGACGCATCCCATTTCCTGACGTTCAAGGAGCAGAACTGGCTGACGCCGGCCGTTCCGGAGGATGTCGCCAAGATGTGGCCGGAAAAGGATCGTGATCCCGATGGCTTCTACGCGGCTTTCCGCGCCACGCTGACGGTGATTGCCTACAGAACAGACCTGGTCAAGGAAGGCGACGCGCCGAAAACCTGGACCGACCTGCTCGATCCCAAATACAAAGGCAAGCTGGTGAAGTCGCATCCCGGCTACAGTGGCAACGTGATGACCGCCACCTACGCACTCAGCCAGCTTCTCGGATGGGACTATTTCGAGAAATTGGGCAAGCAGGGTGTGATGCAGGTTCAGTCCTCGACGGAGCCGCCGAAGGTCCTCGCCCAGGGCGAACGCCCGATCCAGGCGGACGGTAATGAATACAACGTCTTCATCCTCCAGGACAAAGGCGTGCCGATCAAGGCGGTCTATCCGGCGGAGGGAACCTCGATCGCCTACGGCAACGCCGCAATCCTGGCTTATGCTCCCCATCCGAACGCGGCCAAGCTGTTCTATTCCTTCATGTTCTCGCAGGAAGCGCAGCAGTTGAATGACGATTTCGGCGGTTTGCGCTCGGTTCGCCCGGACGTGAAGGAGAAATCCAACCGCACGCCGCTCTCCCAGATCAAGCTTCTCGACTCCGATCCGTCGAACGTTCGGGATGCCGTCGAAGAGATCAAGCAGAAGTACGAAGAGTATTTCGGCACGTAAGCAATGGCTCGGCACCGGCCACGGATCGGTGCCAGAATGAGGATCTTGCGATGTCGTCACCGGCGACATCGCCACGTCCCTGGGCAGATCGGCGGTTGACCCGCCGACGTCGGATCAAACTCAGAGGTGACTAGGTGACCATCGCTGCATTGTCCCCCGATACCGCCAACAGGCGACACCTCGGCAGGTTCGATTTGTCGACGCCGCTCTTCGTGCTGCTTGCAGTGGTTCTGTGTGTGCTGGTCCTGCTGCCTTTGTTCTGGCTGGGATACTACGCCCTCACCAACAAGGCCGGTTCACCGACCCTGGCGAACCTGGCCCGTCTCTTTACCGATGCCACAATTCGCCGGGCCTTCCTTATTTCGCTGGGCATGGCTGGTTGCGTGGGCGTGTTCTCTTGCCTTGTGGCCACACCACTCGCCTGGCTCGTCGCGCGCACCGACATGCCGGGGCAGCGCCTGGTCCGCAGCCTGGTGACTGCATCCTTCGTGACGCCGCCATTCCTGGGTGCCATTGCCTGGGCGATGCTGGCCGCGCCCAACAGCGGCATCCTCAACAACATCTACCGCTGGGCATTTGGCCTCGATCAATCGCAGGCGCTGTTCAACATCTACACCTTCACGGGACTGGTGTTCGCGGTCACCTGCTACTCGTTCCCCTTCGTCTTCACGCTCGTTGCCAACGCCTTCGACAAGGTGCCATCGGATCTCGAGGAAGCGTCGGCGATCCTCGGCGGCAAGCCAGGCACCACATTGCGGCGGGTGACCCTGCCGATGGTGCTGCCGGCGATGCTCGCCGGGTCTCTGGTCGCCATCGTCCAGGCCTTCACCATGTTCGGTTCGCCGGCTATCCTGGCGCTGCCTGCCGGGTTCCACGTTCTCACCACCAAGATCTGGAGCTTCTTCCAGTTTCCTCCACGGCTTGATCTCGCGGCAGCAAGCGCGGTGCCTTTGCTTGTGGTCACAATGCTCTTGCTGTGGGGGCAGAGATGGCTGCTTGGGCGCCGTGGCTACACCGTGCTCGGCGGCAAGAGCGGCACCCCCCGGCGTGTGAAGCTGGGCAACTGGAAATGGCTGGCGGGCGCATACGTGCTGTTCATCCTGTGCGTGACGATCCTGTTCCCCTACCTGGCCTTGCTCAAGGTGGCGCTGACCCACAACATTTCCGAACCGCTCAGCTGGAGTTCCTTGACGCTCCATAACTTCAATTTCGTGCTGTTCGAATTCTCCAGCACGCGGCTCGCCATCTGGAACACCCTGATCCTCGGTCTGGCTACTGCAACGATCGCGACCGGCATAGCCCTTGTCGTGTCCTATCTGGTTGCGCGCCGCGCGGTGCCGGGCGCCTCGCTGCTCGGCATGCTGGCGACCGCGCCGATTGCGATTCCGGGCATTGTGCTGGGCGTTGGTCTTTTCCTGGCCTACGCCAATCCGACTTTCGGCCTCTACGGCACGCTGTGGATCCTGCTGATCGCATTCCTGACGATTGAGCTTCCGGCTGGTTACCAGCAACTGTCATCGGCCTTCCATGGCGTGCATCCGGAACTAGAGGAAGCCAGTCGGATTCTCGGCGCCACCCGCCTGAAGACCCTTTGGCAGATCACCGCGCCATTGTTGCGTACCAGCCTGATTGCGGCGTGGTGTTTCGTCTTCATCGGCACCATCCGGGAACTGTCGGCGACGGTCCTGCTGACGACGGCGCAGACCAAGCTGGTCTCGGTCATCATCTACGACCTCAACGAAAGCGGCGACTACGGCGCGATTTCGGTGCTTGGTATTCTGCTGCTGGTGGTCTCGTTCACCGTCGTCTTCATAGCCAACAAGGTTCCGGTTCTCGGCGGCGCGGCGCCAAGGAGTGGCAGTTGATAGGATACAGCTTGGTTCCACAGCAATTATCGGCGTTTCGCTTGACAAGAGGAAGTATCGTCTCAGTCATGGGCCCGATTGGACGCGTCGGCATCAATTCGATGAGGGAGACCAAACCATGGATGATGCGCAGGCTACGCGTTGGCGCCCATCGGGGCCTGACCACGCAGGCGGTATCTTCCGTGACGCATTGAATGGAATTCAGGCCCATGGCTAACGAAACCGAGAACATGCAGGGATTTTCGCCAATCGACTTTTTGCGCACGCGCTCGCTTGCCAATGTCGTGCAGCACGAAATCGAGCGAATGATTGTCGAGGGGGAATTCACACCCAACGAGAGGATCAACGAAAACGCCCTGGCCCAGCAACTCAAGGTCAGCCGGGGACCGATCCGCGAGGCGTGCAGCGCGCTGGCCGCTCTTGGGCTGATCCAGGTGATTCCCAATCGCGGGTTTTTCGTGCGCGAACTCAGCGAAGACGAAGCCCGTGATGTCTCGGAGGCCCGTGCCTACATCTTCGCCTGCATGACCATGAGCGTTGCCGAGAGGATCACCGACCCCGAGGTCGCCAGGCTGCGCGCGCTCGTCGACCGCATGGACGCGCTGGCCAAGACCGGTGAGGTGAGCCAGTACTACCCGGTCAATCTGGAATTCCATTCCGAACTGGCCAGGATGTGTGGCAACGCACGCCTGGCGCAGATCTATCTCGGCCTCGCTCGCGAGCTTCATATCCAGCGCTATCGAGCATTGGCGAGTGGCGACGTGCTCGACATATCCAACCGCGAGCACAGGGCAATAGTTGAGGCTGTTGCCGCCCGCGACCCGCAACGGGCTTTCACGGCCGGGCGGGAGCATATCGTCAATGGCACCTCGCGAACGCGCAGGGCCAACGTCGCTTTGCGCCACGGCTCCGACTGACGCTCACCCATTCCCGTAGTCGAGGTCCGAGGACAGATACCGCGGCAGCATTTGCATGCCTGCGGTAGCAGCTGTCCGACGAACTGAAAACTTGGTTGCTCTGTCGACAAAAAATTGTTGACAGTTTACCAAAACTGCCTTCCTACTCTTCTGCATCAGGCGGCCATGACATGGAGTCGAGCTTGAACTCGATGCCTGGTTGGCCCGCTACAATTTCGATGGAGAGGACTATCAATGCACGACACCGCACCTGCAGGTCTCACGAATTATGTGGCGGAATTCGTCGCGTCGGCCGCTCCGGAAGATCTGCCGGACGACGTCGCGGCCCTTGGCAAGAAGTCGATACTGGACGGCATTGGGCTGGCTCTTTCAGGCTCGGTCGCGCAAAGCGGCGACCTCGTCCGCCGCCATCTCGATGAGCTTGGACTGATGCCGGGCGCCGCGACCGTAATCGGAGCGGGCCGCAAGGTTGCACCGCGCTTTGCGGCATTCGCGAATGGTGTCGGCATCCATGCAGATGATTATGACGACACCCAATTGGCCGTCGCCACGGATCGCGTCTACGGCTTGCTGACACATCCCACGGCGCCTGCATTGCCCGCGGCTCTGGCTATTGGCGAACAGGTGGGCGCCTCGGGCAAGCAGGTGATGCTGGCGTATCATCTCGGCGTCGAGGTCGAGTGCAAGATCGCCGAAGCCATCGCGCCCCGCCACTATCAGACGGGATTTCACGCCACGGCCACTTGCGGAACGTTTGCCGCGGCCGCGGCTGCGGCGTGGCTTTTGCGTTTCGACGCCAAAACCACGGCTCGTGCGCTTTCGATCGCAGGCAGCCAGTCGGCTGGTTTGCGTGAGAATTTCGGCACGATGACCAAGCCGTTCCATGCCGGGCGTGCATCGGAAAGCGGTGTCGCCGCCGCACAGTTCGCCGCCCATGGATGGACTGCCACCGACAAGATACTGGAGGCCCCGCGCGGGTTCTTCCAGGCGGCCGGCGGCGGTTACGATGAGAACGCAATTCGCGGACGCCTTGGCGCTCCCTGGACGTTCGCCAACCCAGGCATCTCGATCAAGCCGCATCCCTCGGGGTCGTTGACCCATCCCGGCATGACTGAGATGGCGCGCCTCATCCGTGAGAATGACATCAAGGCCGGGGATGTGAAGCACGTGCGCATCGGCACCAATTCCAACATGCCGAACGCCCTGATCCATCACCATCCGCATGATGAGTTGCAGGCCAAGTTCTCCATGGAATTCTGCATGGCCATCCTGCTGCTCGACGGCAAGGCCGGGCTTGGCGAGTTTACGGACGCGGCAACGCAACGCGACGACGTCAAGGCCATGATCGACAAGGTGGATTTCGTCATCGACGAAAAGGCCGAGAAGGCAGGCTATCACAAGATGACGACGATCATCGACGTCACGCTCAATGATGGCCGCGTCATCCATGGCGAAGCCGATTTCGGCAAAGGCAGCCCCGCCAATCCGATGAGTTATGAAGAGGTTGCCGACAAGTTCCGGGACAACGCGGCTCATGCCCGCCTTGCCCGTTCGGCGGCCGACGAGGTCGTCGCGCTGGTACGTGACCTCGACGAACAGCCCTCGCTCGAACGCTTGATGGCCCTGGTCGCCAAGGCCGGCTGACGGTCTTCGTGGCGTTACGCCGCAGCCGGCATTCAGAAAGGTTGGTTCGATGGCCCATCTCACGATCGGCATCCTCAATGGCGATGATATCGGACACGAAATCGTGCCTGCTGCCGTGCGCATCGCCCGGGCCGCCGCGGCGCGAACGGGTCTCGACATCGACTGGCGACCGATGCCGATTGGCCGCTCGGCGCTCGACACACACGGCTCGACGATGCCCGAAGGCACGCTCGAGACGCTTTCGACACTCGATGGCTTCATACTCGGTCCGATCGGACATCGCGCCTATCCAAAGGTGATTGGCGCGATCAACCCGCATCCCATCTTGCGCAAGCACTTCGGCCTTTTCGCCAACGTCCGTCCGACGCGCTCGTTTCCCGGACTTGGCGCGCTGTTCGACGATGTCGATCTCGTCATCGTTCGGGAAAACAATGAGGGCTTCCAGCCGGATCGCAATGTGGTTGCCGGTTCGGGAGAATTTCGTCCAACGCACGATACGACCATTTCGGTCCGCGTCATCACCCGTGCTGGCAGCTATCGCGTGGCCAAGGCCGCACTCGAACTTGCCAGAACCCGGCGCAGGAAGCTGACGATCGTTCACAAGGACACCGTGTTCAAGCTCGGCTGCGGTATGTTCGTGGAGGAGTGCTACCGGGCCGCCGAGCAGTTCCCTGACGTCGCTGTCGACGAGGTGATCGTCGACACCTTTGCCATGCGGTTGCTTCGCGATCCCCAGACATTCGATGTCGTCGTCACCACAAACATGTTCGGCGACATACTGAGCGACGAGGCAGCAGGCCTCGTCGGCGGGCTCGGCATGGCGCCCGGCCTGTGTATCGGCGAAGGCAACATAGCCATGGCGCAGGCGGCGCACGGGTCTGCTCCCGATATTGCCGGAAAGGGCATCGTCAATCCCTATGCGATGGTCGAATCCACCCGCATGCTGCTGGAGTGGCTTGGCCACAACCGCGAGATTGCAGAGGCGCTCGCCGCGGCGTCGATCATCGCGCAAGCCACCATTGCCGCGCTCTCGCGGCCCGAAACGCGCACGGGCGACATACGCGGAACCACCAACACCGAAGGAATGACCAGCGCCATCGTCGCTGCCATCGAGAAGGAATCTGAAAATGTCCTTGCATAAGATCGCTGTCATCGGCGGCGATGGTATCGGCCCGGAGGTGGTTGAGGCCGGCGTCAAGGTGCTGGAAACGCTAGCCGACGTCGAGCCAGGCCTTGCCTTCGATTTCAAGCGCTTTGACTGGGGCTCGGACTATTATCGCCGCAACGGCCGCATGRTGCCGCAAGATGGTCTGGCTCAGATCGAGGGCTTCGATGCCATCTATTTCGGTTCGGTCGGCGATCCGAACCTTCCCGACGACATCACGCTCTGGGGTCTGCGCCTGGCGATCTGCCAGGGGTTCGACCAATACGCCAATGTGCGGCCGACGCGTCTGCTGCCCGGTCTGACCGGTCCGCTGCGCCCCGAACTCGGCAAGCAGATAGACTGGGTTATCGTCCGCGAAAACAGCGAGGGCGAATATGCCGGCGTCGGCGGTCGCGCACATCGCGGCCTGCCGATCGAGGTCGGCATGGATGTCGCCGTCTTTACCCGCACCGGCATCGAACGGATCGCCCGCTTTGCCTGCGACCTTGCCATGTCGCGCCCCCGCAAGCTGCTGACAGTGGTGACAAAGTCGAATGCACAGCGCCATGGCATGGTGCTCTGGGACGAAGTCGTGCGCGAAGTGGTTCGCGACCACCCTGGTCTGACTGTCGACTGGATGCTGGTCGACGCGATGACGCAGCGCATGGTCAACAAGCCTGGCAGCATCGACACGGTTCTGGCGACCAACCTCCACGCGGACATCCTTTCCGACCTGGCTGCGGCACTTGGCGGGTCGCTCGGCATCGGCTCGACATCGAACATCGATCCGGCGCGCAATCGTCCGTCCATGTTCGAACCCATCCATGGTTCGGCCTTCGACATTACCGGGAAGGGTGTTGCCAATCCGCTTGGATCGTTCTGGACGGCGAGCTTGATGCTGGACCATCTGGGTGAGCAGGCTGCATCGCGACGTCTCATGGTTGCGATCGAAACCGTTACCGGTAGAGGAGAATATCTTAGCCCGGATCTTGGTGGCGCAGCCAACACCGCCGAAGTAACGGCCGCTGTGATTGCCGCGCTTTCGGGCGTGAACAGTCCAGGATCCTGAGGCTTACCCGCACAGATGTGTTGTGGGCGCGGCGACTGTCCCGTCAACCACCGAGGCCGTCGCGGATCGCGCTGAAATAGCGGTCGGTTCCGACCTGTCCGCCCTTAAGCGCAACCTCCAGTCCGTCGATCACCGCAAAGCGCGAATGGGCGACGCATAGCGGGGAGCCTGGCGAGGCAGGCAGCGGCATCCGCACCGTCAGCGCGTCGATGCCCATCTGGCCGAGCGCATGGCTCGAGGTATCGCCGCCGGCGATGACCACGCGCCGCAGTTTCTGTTCGATCGTCAGCGCGCGAAGCAGTTCGCCCAGACCGCGGCCGAGCTTGTGGCGGGCGCCTTCCTGCCGGTCGATTTCGCCGCCCCTGTCGGCGGCGGGGCCAAGCGCGGTGTAGAGGATGACGCTGCGCCCGGCTTGCAAGCTGGCGCGGCCGCTTGCCGCCGCACGCGCGATCACCTGCTCGGAAGCCTCCGAAACCAGTTCGACAGGATCGACCTCGATGCCGTCGAAACCGTCGCTCAGGGCATACCGGATCTGTCGTTCGGTGGTCGGCGAGCAACTGCCCGATACGACGGCGATCCGGTCGGCAGCACCCGGCGGTGTGAAGCCTGGTCCAGTGCTGACGATGTCATTCGAAGCCCATTCGGCCAGCAACGCGTATTCGATGCCGGACGAGCCAACGACAAAGGAGCCGCCTGGCTTGCGGATGCGCCAGATCTCTTTGCCGGCCAGTGCCTGGGTCCCGTGGCTATCGACGTCGACAAGCACGATAGCCGCGCCATTCGCCACGAGGCGATCGAATGCCTGCGACCGTGACGCAGATTGCAGGGTCGCCAGATCCAGTAATCCCGAGGCAAGCCCGGTCTGCCGCGACAGGTGGATCAGCAGGTCGGATTCATCCATTGGCGTCGTTGGGTGGCGGCTCATCACCGGATGGCGGTCGACGCGGAAATATTGGTCTCGATAGGCGGCGAACAGATGTCCAAAGGCGGTGTAGCGCTTGAGCTGCGGCGCGCCGACCAGCAGCGGCACGCTGTCCTGACTGAACACCGAGCGGCCGATCTCGATCGCCCGGCCGATGCTGCCGGTCGTCGGGCTGGAATCGAAGGTCGAGCAGACCTTGTAGTGACAGATCGCGGCGTTCAGCGTCTTCAGCCAGGTGAAAGCGTCCTTGAGATGCGTGTCCATCCAGTGCGGCGTCTCGCTGCGGCTGGTGCCGGCCAATCCGATGGCCTGGCAATGTGAGAAACGCGAAAGTTGGGCCTTGTCGGGCTGGCGCATGAACAGCACCGTCTGCACGCCGCCGAGCTCGAGCGCTTCCATGACGTCGGTCGAGCCGGTGAGATCGTCGCCATAGTAGCTGAGCAGCAGGTTCTGCATGGCGTCAGGCCGCCCTGCCATCGCCGAATTTTTCGATCGACCGTGCCAATTCGGGATGAGTCAGGGCGAAGTCTGCCAGCGGAATGCCGTCTACCGCCGCTTGCCAGGCTTGCTGCACTGCGCGGACGCCGGCGCCCGGCCCGTCCGGATGGCTGACGATGCCGCCGCCGCAGAGATAGAGCAGATCGACCGTGCGGCCGGTTCGCTGGTAGGTCTCCGGCGCCTGCCCACCCCATTGGCCCGAGCCCGCCACGGGCAGAGCGCAATCATCGGGCGAGAAGATCGGCGTGGTCACCGCCTTGAAGGATTCGACGAAGGATGCATCCGGCTCCCAGTATTTCGAGGCGATGCCGTTGATCTGGAACTGGTCGACGCCGAGCAGCCGCCAGAATTGCTGCCAGACCTTGAAGTCCATCCCGAGGCCGGGRTGGCGGGTGAGGATGTCCCAGCCATTGCGGTGGGCGTGCAGCACCAGGCTGGAGCGTTTTCTCAGGAACGCCATGCCGCCGAAGCCGATCGAATTGATGTTGACCACCGCGCAATTGCCGCCGGCCATCGCCACCAGATCGTGGTTGCGCATCATCTCGTCCGGGTCGGCATGCGAAATGCCGAAGGCATACATCACCTTCTTGCCGGACTTCTGCTCGTGGTCGAGGATCAGCGGCATGATCGCCTTCACCCGCTCGGCCAGTGGCGAATAGGCCGGGCTCATCAGCTTCTCGTCGTCCTTGATGAAATCGACGTCAGCTTCGATCAGCTCGCCCACCATCGCCGCCGTCTCGTGCGGCCGCAGCCCCAGCGCCGGCTTGACGATGGTGCCGATGATCGGGCGCTCCTCGACACCAGTCAACCGGCGGCTGCCGGCGACGCCGAACTGCGGGCCTGGGTGCGCGCCGCGGAATTGCTCCGGCAGCTTCATGTCGACGATGCGAATGCCGGACAGCCCTTTGATCGAATAGGTACCGCCGATGGCGATGGTCATCAGCGCCGCAAGGTCTGTGCCGATCGCGTCGAGCGGAAATGCGATGTCGACATCGGCGCGCTTGAACGGCCCATCGCCGGCTTCCGGAATGGAGGGCTGCATGGCGTCGGGCAGATGCCGGATCGCCAGGACGCGCGCAGCCACCCTGGCCTTCAGCTCCTCGGTCTCGCCGGGCAGCGCAACGAAGGTGCCGGTCGATTGGTCGCTGGCGATCTTGGCCGCCAGCACCTCGATGCTGTCTGATGTTTCGATGCGATAGGTGAGGGTGATCATGGTCCGCCGTCTCAAGCCCGGGCGTTCGAAAAAGGTTCACCGATGCTCGAAATCTGGTATAATGAGTACATAAGTATTGCAAGAGATATCCGAGTGGAAGTTTGGTCTGGTCGACCCGACCGCAATTTCCGGGAATTGTGGCGGCAGTGTTAGATAGGCCGGATCAAGGGAGTGATTCGTGACGATGAACCGTTCCGAACCGATTGTCCGGCGCAAGCTTTCCGACGAGGTCTTCTTGCGGCTGAAGCGCCTGATCACCAGCGGCGAACTGATGCCGGGCGATGACATGCCTTCGGAGCGCGAACTGATGGAACGCTTCGAGGTTGGCCGTCCGGCGATCCGCGAGGCGATGCAGGCGCTGAGCAATATGGGGTTGGTGGCGATCTCGCATGGTGAGCGCGCCAAGGTGCTGCAGCTGACCGCCAAGTCGATCATCAGGCAGGTCGACGGCGCAGCCAAGATCATCCTGTCGTCGTCGAAAGACACGTTGGAGCACCTCAAGAACGCCCGCATCTTCTTCGAGCGAGGCATGGTCAGGGAAGCAGCCGAGAAAGCCACCGCCGAGGATGTGCAGCGGTTGCGCGCAACCGTCGCCGAGCAGCGCAGCTTTCGCGGTGATTCCGAAGCCTTCATATCCGCCGACATGAAGTTTCATACCCAGATCGCGGCGATTTCGGGCAACCCGATCTACGTCGCCGTCAGCGAGGCGATGCTGGGCTGGCTGAAGGAATATCACACCGAAATGCTGATCTGGACCGGCAAGGAAAAGTTCACGCTGACCGAGCATGAAGAGATCATCGGCCGCATCGAGAAGAAGGATGCCGACGGCGCCGAGAAGGCGATGATCAAGCACCTCGAGCGCTCGCGTGCGCTCTATGTGATGAACTCCGAAAAGTGAATCCGCAGGTTCAGCCGAACCGGGTGATCGCGTAGGGCGTCATGACCGGGTGGCCTCTGCCCAGCGCTGAAATGTCGACCGGCACGTCGTTCGCTGTCAGGTTCGCCAGCCACACGATGGTCTGACCGGAAGCGGAGCGCCCGGCCAGCGCCAGCACCTTGGTCTCATCGCTCGTCGTTGCCGCAACATGTGCGAGGCCGGCCAGTTCGCAAAGCCCCTTGATGGCCCTGAAGATCGGCCGGGGTGATCCTTCCGCGGCTGGCTCGCCCGGTCCCGCCAGCACGCCGAACGGCCCTGTCAAGCCGGAGAGCGTCAGCATCTCCAGCCCCGCCGGTGCGACGCGTGCCGCATAGCCGATCGTCCATGCGGCCCCGAACAGGCCGGCATGGCGCGGATCGCGGTCGGCCATGGCAATGCGCTGTCCCCGGGGATTGGACTTGGTCGCGCCGCCATAGGGGTTCTGGCGCATGGCAATCGTCGACGGGCCGATCCGGTAGGGTGTTTCTCCGAAGATCGCCCGAACCGATTGGGTGATGAAGGGCAGCGCCTCCAGCGATTGCATGACGCTGAGATCGTCGGCCGCATGCACGATCGGGCAGGTGCAATGAGTGATGAAGTCGAGCAGGTCCGCCGGCACGCGTTTGCGGTTGAGTTCGGTGAAATAGCTGAACATGCCGCCGCCGAGACGGATGTCGGGGAAGGCGCGGCGGGCGGCGGCATAGACGGTTTCCAGCGGCGGACACTCCGGCCATGCGCTCCCCGGCGGCGTCGACTGCCGGTCGACCGAAGGCGAGACGGCGATGGCCGAAAGTTCTAGCCCTGCCTCGTGCACCAAGCTGGCGACAGCTGAAAATTCAGCCTCGAGATCGCCCACGCCGGCAACAACGCATTCGAGCGTCGTCCGGGCCGGGTAGGCTGCCGCGACCCGGGCAAAGGATCGCAAGGCGTCGAGCCCATGGCCGCGCGTTGGATCGTAGTGAAACAGCAGCTGTTGCGGGCCGAGTGTCGACAGCGTCAAGAGGGTCGCCGGTGCCGTCTCGACATCCTCGGGATAGATAATCACGCCGACATCGGGCAGCTTCCTCGGTCCGGCCTCGCCGAGCTTAACGCGGACCGGTTCGTTGGCCACGGAGGCAGCCGGTGCTCTGCCCTCACCAGTGATCAGCAGGCTGATTGTCTGGCGCAGGGGCTGGCCGGCCGGCAGCACATAGGGCCACGGCAAAGCGAGTGGCCGCACATAGGTCTTGTAGGAGGCATCCGACCAGTTGCGCTGGTCCTCCATTTCGAACACGTCGCCTTCCATCCGGCATTCGGCACTGAGGCCTGGCCGCACGTCATGCGTGATCGCACGCAAATCCCTGAAGGGCTGCCACGGGTCGATCAGCAGCGGAAGCTTGGTCGCGACCGTGCTGCCGTCGGTGTGCTTGACCGTCACCGGGCTGCCGGCGAGGCCGGCGATCGGATGCAGGACGCAGAAGCCGCAGCGATTGGTTTCGAAATCGCTTTCGGGAAGGGCGCTGACGTCGAAGACCAGTTGGCCATCGGAGGAGCCCTTGATGGTGGCGCGGAAGCCGAGCCGGCTTGCGTCCGGCCCGGTGCAGCTTGCCGAATAGCGGATCGAGAAAGTGTCATTGCCCTGGTCAATGACAAGGTCGGTCAGTTCGGGCTCGTAAGTGCCCCAGTCGCGATCCCTGACGATGTAGGCGATGGCCCGCAGCACTTCGGTACCGCCATGGCGGACGGTGCGCAGATTGCCGTTGACGAAGTCGGCGCTGAGCGCACCGGCGCTCAGCCTGACCGGCTCGACCTCGGTCGCATCCGTGCCGTAGAGGTGAAAGGTGTCGGCGGTCATCTGAGCAAAGTGTCGAGTTGCACCGGCTCGCGGCTTGCAGCACCGGCGTAGGCGGCCTCGACCAGTGCGAAGGTCTTAAGGTTGTCGGCGCCCGAGGTCGCGGGCTCCGTTCCCTTCGCCAGGCAGTCGACCCAGTGCTGCTGGATGGCAACGACGCTTTCCTGGATGTTGTGCCAGGGACGCGATGCCCAGGGCAGCAGCGGCGGCGAGACGTCGCTGACCGCCGTGCCGCTTTTGCCGGTGACGGTGAGCCGATACCCCTGTGCCAGTCGGATCGTGCCGTCGCTTCCGTCGATCTCGATCAGCGTTTCGGGAAACGGTTCTACGGCAAGCTTAGTCGCGTAGCTGCAGTCGACCACCGAAGTGGCGCCATTGGCATGGTCCATCAGCATGGTCGCCACGTCCTCGCCGGCGATAGCAGGGTTGATGCGCGCCGTTCGCGTCGTGATCGTCGAGACGTCGCCCAGTAGGAAGCGGGCTATGTCGAGGATGTGGATGCCGAGATCCTCGATGATGAAGCGCTTTCCCGTTGCCAGATAGGGCTGGCCGGAAAACACGTCATAGGCGGAGCGGAACGAGATCCGCCCGAAGAACGGCGTGCCGATCTCGTTGCTGTCGAGTACGGCGCGCACCGCCTGGATTGGTGACTGCCAGCGAAAATTCTCATGCACCATCAGCGGCAGGCCGGCATCGGTGCATGCCTTCACCATCGCCTTGGCATCGGCAAGCGTTGGCGCGAACGGTTTTTGACAGATCGCCGGCACGCGGTGTTGCGCCGCCATCTCGACCAGCGCACGATGGCTTGGCGCCGTGGTGGCGATATCGACGAAATCCAGGTTCTCGCCGTCAAACAGGGCCATCGCGTCGATGTAGCGCCTGGTAATGCCGAACTGGTCGCCGACGATCCGCAGCCGGTCGGGATCGCGGTCGCAAACGGCGACGATCGTGGCGCCAGCGATGTCGCGCCAGGCATGCATCTGGTTGACGGCGAAGAAACCGCAGCCGATCAGCGCTCCGCGCAATTCCACCATGCTCAGCCTGCCTTTGCCATCTGCATCAATGTCACGCGACTCTGCAGCCGGCGCTGCGCCTGGTCGACGACGACGGCGACGATGATGACCAGGCCCTTGATCACCATTTGCCAGAAAGAACTCACCCCCATCATCACCAACCCGTCCGAAAGAATGCCGATGACGAAGGCACCGACTATGGTGCCGCCGATCGTGCCGCGACCGCCAGACATCGAGGTGCCGCCGAGCACCGCCGCCGCGATGGCATTGAGCTCGAAACTTTCGCCCGTCGCCGGATGCGAGGCCATCAGCTCGGACGAGATGATCAGGCCGACGATTGCCGCGCAGAAACCGGAGAACATATAGACGAACATCTTCACCGTGTTGACACGGACGCCCGAAATTCGCGACGCCCGTTCGTTGCCGCCAACCGCGAAGATATGGCGGCCGAGCGGCGTGTATTTGGCGAGATAGGCCGCCGCCAGCGCAACGACGATCAGGATCCAGATCGCCACCGGCAGGCCGAGCAGCCGGCCGGCGCCGAGGAAGCCGAACCCGGTGGTGCCCAGTTCCGGCTTGCCGACAAGGTTGGGGAAGGTGCGGCCGTCCGACGACAGCAGCGCCAGGCCGCGCGCGACATAGAGCACGCCGAGCGTGGCGATGAACGGCGCGACGTTCAGTCTCGTGATCAGCAATCCGTTGACGGCGCCGATCAGGATGCCGACCGCCAGCGTGATCAGCGCGATCTCGACGACGTTGAAATAGATGGTGTAGCCGATCTGCAGGTCGATGCCGTTGAGCACGAGATAGCCGGCCACCATGCCGCACAGGCCGACGATCGAGCCAACCGACAGGTCGATGCCGCCTGTGATGATCACGAAGGTCATGCCCATGGCCAGGAACGCATTCAGCGCCACGTGCTTCGACATCAGGATCAGGTTGGCGGTCGACAGGAAATTCGGTGCCGCGATCGAGAAGAAGA
This sequence comes from Mesorhizobium sp. P2_D1, assembly GCF_056404455.1. NCBI lineage: Bacteria > Pseudomonadati > Pseudomonadota > Alphaproteobacteria > Hyphomicrobiales > Phyllobacteriaceae > Mesorhizobium > Mesorhizobium sp. P2_D1. The sequence goes on along the minus strand of NZ_JBFUDZ010000008.1, from coordinate 5,252 downwards.
CCAGCACGGCGATCAGTGCGATGAAGGTCCTCGCCTTCATCAGTGTCAGCAGCAGCGAGCCGCTCGATGCGGAGGGAATAGCCGCCTTGGCCGGGATGTCAGTCATGGGCGGTGTACTCCGTGTGCGGGACCGGGCCGTGGCCAAGCGCCGAGGCGGCGACAAGGGCGGCCTCCGTCGCCTCGGCGCGATCGAACATGCCGGTCAGTTTTCCATTGCTCATCACCGCGATCCGGTCGGACAGCGCCATCACCTCGTCGAGGTCCGAGGTGGCGAACAGGATGCCCAATCCGTCGCGCGACAGTTTGCGCATGGTGCGGAAGACGTCGGCCTTGGCGCCGACATCGATGCCACGGCTGGGCTCGTCCATCAGCAGCACCTTCGGGCCGGTGAGCAGTGCCTTGCCGATCACCACCTTCTGCTGGTTGCCGCCGGACAGCGACGAGACCTCCTGTGCCGGATCGGCAACCTTGATCGCCAGTTCCCGCACCATCTGCACCACCGCCTGCCTTTCGGGGCCGCCGCGGATATGAAACAGGCGGACAAACCGCGACAGGCTGGCCAGCGTCAGATTGCTGGCAACGGAGAGGATCGACACCAGCCCTTCGCGCTGGCGGTCTTCGGGGATCAGCGCCAGCCCGCGCCGGATGCGCCGCGTCGTGTCGCGTTCCTTGACCTGTTTGCCGGAAATGAAGATCGTTCCTGTGGCCTGGCCATGGCGGCCCATGATGCAGTCGAACAGCTCGCTGCGTCCCGCGCCCATCAGGCCGTAGATGCCGAGGATCTCGCCGGCGCGCAGCGACAGCGAGACGTGGTCGACAGCAAGACCGCCGGTCGCACGCGGCAGGCAGATGTCATGGGTGCGGAATATTTCTTCGCCTGGAACATGGCCATCGGCCTTGGCGAAATCCTTGGCGTCGGACCCAATCATCTGCCGTACGATCCACCGGGTCTCGACGTTTCTCATTTCCTCCTGGCCGGTGATGTGCCCGTCGCGCAGCACGGTGATGTAGTCGCCGATGCGGATCAGCTCCTCGAGCCGGTGCGAGATGTAGACGATGGCCACACCGCGCGCCTTGAGGTCGGCAATCACCTTGAACAGGATCTCGACTTCCGCGGAACTCAGTGCGGAAGTCGGTTCGTCCATGATCAGGATGCGCGCATCGAGCGAAACCGCCTTGGCGATCTCGACCAACTGCTGCTGGCCGATGCGCAGGTCCTCGACCAGCATGTCGGGCCGGATCCCGGCCTGCAGGCGTTCGAGAAATTGCGCGGCGCGGCGCTCCTGTTGCTTGCGGTCGATCTTGCGGAACCGGTTGGTGATCTCGCGGGTGGCGAAAATGTTTTCGGCGACGGTCAAATTGCCGAACAGGTTCAACTCCTGGAACACCATGCCGATGCCGCGGTTCACGGCGTCGGCGGACGACGAGAAGGAAACTTCTTCCCCTTCCAGGAGGATCCGGCCGGCAGTAGGTCGTTCTACACCGGCGATGATCTTCATCAGCGTCGATTTGCCTGCGCCGTTTTCGCCGACCAGCACATTGACCGCGCCTTTGCGCACCTCGAAATTCGCTCGCTTGACCGCAACCGTGCCGGAATAGACCTTGGAGACGTCTTCCAGCTTCAGAATGACATCGTGATCGCTCATGGCCGCGGCCCGATTTCTGCCTCCGCCGGCGTCACCAGCGGCAGGTCTTGGCTGCCTTCGAGCGTATAGGCGCCGAGAACCTTGGCGGTGCGGCCTTCCAGCGCTTCACGCGGCAGCTTCGAAAGCACGGTCTTGTCGGCATACGCGTTGAACGCCTTGCCGAACTGGGCGAAGTCGATCTGGTTGGTGAAGTCGTTGAACTGGACGAAGTCGAGGCTGTCGCGCAGCGCCGTACCGCGCATGGCGGGACCGATCTGCACGCGTGCATCCGCCTTGCCGTCGCCGTCGACATCGATGTCCATCGTCGCCGCGCGCGAGCCCGTGTTTGCGGCAACGATCTTGCCGTCAACACGAACCGCGAAGGTCCACGGCGAATTCGCCTGCTTGTTCGGATTGCCGTATTTGGCGCCGGCAGCCGCCGGGTCGGCTTTCGCCAGGGCATGAACCTCGGGAAACGGTCCGGCTTTCTGCTTGAGATAGGGCACCACCTTCGCCGCCCACAACGCCTCGACCATCTTGTCGGGATTGAAGGCGGCAGCGCCGCCGCTATCACCCGAGGGGGTCGGCAGAACCTTGCAGCTGGCAAGGCTGATGCCGAGCGTCACGGCAAGGATCGACCAGGTCGGCTTGTTCAGCATGGCGGTTTGTTGTTCAGCATGGCGGCCTCGGCATGATGGTCGGCATCCGCAGAAAATGGCGGCGAGGGACGAACCGAGATTCGCCCCTCGCTATTCATGTCACGCCGGCTCAGTTGGTCAGCGCGAAGGTTTCCAGCTTGGGGGCGTTGTCGCCATTGACCAGGAGGCAGTCCATCAGCTGCTTTTCCTTGGCCGGCGACTTCTTGTTCTTGATGAAGTCGTTGGCCTGCTCGACCGCCATCTGCGCCTGCGCAAAGGCCGGCTGCAGGACTGTGGCCTTGATGCCGCCCGCGGTGATCGAATCGCGCACGTCGTTCGACCCGTCGAAGCCGACGACAATGACGTCCTTGCGGTTTGCCGCGACCAGCGCGGCATAGGCGCCCATCGCCATCGTGTCGTTGCCGGAGATGACGCCCTTGATGTCCGGATTGGCCTGCAGGATCGATTCCATCTTGGCGTAGGCTTCGGTCTGGCTCCAGTTGGCCGACTGCTGGGCAACCATCTTCAGATCTGGATAGTCGTCGATGACGTCGTGATAACCCTTGGAGCGAATGCCGGCATTGGTGTCGGATTCCTTGCCGACGAGTTCGACGAAATTGCCCTTCTCTCCCATCAGCTTGACGAATTCCTGCGCGCCGAGCTGGGCGCCCTGGTAATTGTTGGAAACGATCTGCGCGACGGCAACGCCGGTGGCATTGATCTCGCGATCTATCAGGAACGAAGGCACGCCCGCGTCCTTGGCCTTCTGCACGGCGGCAACGGTGGCGTCGGCGCCGGCATTGTCGAGGATGATCGCCTTGGCACCGCGGCCGATCGCCGTGTCGATCAGCTCGGACTGCTTGTTGGCGTCGTCATCATGGACGAGCACCAGCGCTTCATAGCCGAGTTCCTTGGCCTTGGCCTCCGCGCCGACAGCTTCCGCCTTGAAGAACGGGTTGTCGTGCGAGGGCGTGATGATGGCAATCAGATCGGCAGCATAGGCTGGCGCGGCCGTGCCAAGCGCCAGCATGYCGGCAAAAGCCGCCAGTGTCATTCTGCGTGTCAGTTTCATGAAGTCCTCCCGTTTGAAAAACAATTTGCCGGCATCACCCGGGCCGTCGTGCCCCCCGGCAGTCCTCCGCTCGTCCAGGCCACGAATTCCCTGCGAAGCCTTGGCCTGAGCTTAAGAAATAGCTAAGCCAACTGGTATGATGAGTCAATCACAAATTCAGATGATATGTACCTGATGAGCGCGTTTTCATGAGGGCGTCGACGGCCCAAACTCTCGCAAGCGCGGTTTTCATCTAAGGGTCTCGGCCCTTCCGGCCGTTCCGCCTGAACTTCGCTTCAGGTGATGCGCTGAATGCTGGCGGCAATCTCCTCCGGCTCGAAGACCCGCTTCCAGTCGTCGCGCATCAGCACCGGCTTTCCAAACTCTATTGCCTTGTTGCAGGCGTCGGAGAAGACGCCCTTGGTTTCGCCGAAGATGACAGCGCCAAGCACGTTCATATGGCCGAGCAGGAAATCGAGAGCCGCCTGTTTGTCGACGCCGCGCGCAACGACTTCATCGACGGCTTCCTTCATGACGACGAGCAGCGAGGCGCAGACGGTCTCCGAAAGACCCGGTTCGAGCAGCGCCATCTGATCGACAGTGACGCGGTGCGAGCGCATCACCGGCGCCCAGATGATCTTGGCGATCGCCTCACCCTTGGCATAGTCCTCTTCCGGGCCCTGCATCAGCGCACTAACCATGTGCTGCTTGGCTTTGACGCCGCCGAAATAGTCCTTCTTGGCCGCCATGTCGGTTTCGTCGTTGAAGATTGGCGGATGACAGGGATGGGTGACGAAATAGGTCAGGTCCGGCCGCTTGGGCAGATGGCCGGCGAAAGGTGCCGCGGCGTCGAGCACCACCACCATCGTGCCTGGCACGAGCTTGCTCTCGATGCTCGCCGCGACCTTGCCGATATGTGTATCGGGAACGGCCAGGATCACCACATCGGCGCCTTTGAGCGCGTCATCGGCACTGACGGCATCGAAACCCAGCCCCGACTTCAGCCGCTCGCGGCCGGCCTCGCTGACCTCGACATGGCGTATCGTGAAAGGCGAGCCGCGAAAATTGGTCGACAGGCGGTAACCCATTTTCCCGCCGGCACCGAACAGTGCAATCGTCGTCATGTATCACTACTCCCGATGTCCAACGATGGATCAACCAATCGTCATGTTATCAACTGGTATAATCACTCTACCAAAGCTTGGCAATCTTCATCCGGCGTGGATGCCGATGGTTCATGGACCATCCCTGGCAGGCATGCCTGGCGCTGGTCGAGGCTTGCTAGGAGTGCGCCGTCGCAGCGGCGCAGCTGGATGACGCAATCGGCGAGACAAGACCTCCTGGGTCTCTACTTGGCCCATTGCGGAACGTGCAGCAGATCACGCAGGCGGATCGGCAAGCTGGACGAAGCGCCCAATTCGGCACAGCTTGCCTCCCAACGCCCGAGATACTCGGCGATCGGTAGACCGGTGCGGCCGGGCCAGCGGTTGAGTGCACCCAGTGCCTCGACGCAATCCGGCGCGCGGTCGTATTCGGCGAGAATGGTCACGGACATCGCCTGAGCGAATGGATTGAGGCCGGGTATTTCGATCTCGCTGCGATGGTCGGCGAACCACGCCCCGGCGTCGCTGGTGAGCCCCTGGCTGTCGGCAAGCGCGGTATAGCTTCGGATGATGTTTTCGCGATACTTGGCAATGGCATCGCCGAAGGCGTTGTCGCCGGCGAAGGGCGGGGCCTCCTTCCAGCTTTTCGCCAGACGCCCGAGCCCGCGCAGCGAGTGGGCCTCCACCATTGCTTCCTCGAGCCACTGGCAGGGCGCCGCCGGCTTGGCGTCCGCCTGCCAGCTGTTGCAGAGTACATGGCCGAGCTCGTGGCCGAACTGGTAGGCGAGCTTCGACCAGTCACGCTCGCCGATATCGACGATGATCCAGGCCATGC